>NZ_CAXFCL010000038.1:0-5422 GCF_964000955.1 uncultured Abyssibacter sp. | reverse complement strand
CCGCCGGTGTGGAACCCACGCTGCGTCTGGCCGTGGAGGTGATTTTTCCGACCTGGTTGTTGCTTGAGTGCTTCGAGGTCTTCGCGCGGCGCTTTCCGGAGACGCATCTCGAGCTGGAGGAATCCGTGCTCGGCGGCACTGACGAGGCGATTCTCTCCCGCCGCGTTGACCTGGCGATCTCGCCGAGCGTGCCGGTCGGATTCGCCGGCGAGCCGCTGCTCGAGGTTCGATTCATCCCCGTCGCGCATCCGGACCATCCGCTCCATCGCCTGGGACGCTCCGTGGACTATCGGGATTTGCGACGTCATCGCCAACTGGTGATTCGCGATTCCGGTGTGCAGCGCAAGCGTGATGGCGGGGCCTGGCTGGGCGCTGACCAGCGCTGGACCGTGACCAACAAGGCCACCTCGATCCAGGCTGCGACCATGGGCCTGGGCTTCGCCTGGTTCGCCGATCCCATCATCGCGCCGGAGCTTGAAAGCGGCATCCTCAAGCCGTTGCCAATGGCCGGCGCGGCGGAGCGACGGGCGACGCTTTATCTGATCACGGCGGATTCCGCCTTCGCCGGTCCGGCCACCCTGACGATGGCGGAGATTCTTCGGAGTCGGACCGCAATGAAGTGCAATGTTCGCGAAATATCCACGTTGGATCGGTGATCAGGCGAGGTGACTCCTTGCAGCGTGTATATATCCGGCTTGCCGGAAGACGTGGCGTTGTCATCGAGGTCGGATCTGGGAGGGGCATGCATCTGAGTAGTAAAGATTGCCTGCCTGTGGATTCTTCGTCCCATGATTCGCCTAGTCAGTTCGGCATTGGCTACTCTTAAACAACTTTCCTGCGTAGATCGTGCTTCCTTGGGTGAATCAAAAAATGAATAATTCGACGACTTTCGGTGCCAAGCTCTCTGATTTGACTTGCTTCAGTGCGCTCGGCCGGGTAGCACACATGGGCGCTCTGAGCCTGATTGTGTTGCTCAGTGCGTGCGCTACCACCGCGGGCGACGGGGTTACCATCAAGGGTACTGAGAAGCGATACGCGACTATCGAGGAAGCGGAAGCGGAGGCGGATGACGATGATTTGATCTGTCGTCGCGAAGATGTGTTGGGGACGCATTTCCCGCGCACTGTTTGCATGACTAAGTCCCAACGGCGTCAGGCGCGGGAAGAAGCTCAGCGGGGAATGATCCAGAACCGCGCGCCGGCCTCACAACCGCGGCTGAACTGATCCGCAGTCATTCCCAAAGCCGATCTTTTTGAGTGAGTCTGTTGATGTTGTAGTTTTGATCGGTGGAAGCCAGGCATCCCGCGTTCTGGCCCGCGACAGGAATTCCTTCGTGGGCAACGCTCGATCGAACAGCCAGCCCTGTGCCATCTGGCAGCCATGCCGTGACAGGAAGTCGTACTGGTCGGTGGTCTCGACGCCCTCGGCGATCACCGTCAGGCCCAGATCCGTGATCATTCGCAACAGCCCGCGGGCGATCGAGGCATCCCGGGCGTCCGTGGAAATGCCCTGCACGAACACCCGGTCGAGCTTCACGGCATCCACGGGCATGGTCTTCAGCTGGCCGAACGATGCGTAGCCGGTCCCGAAGTCATCGACCGAGAACTTCAGCCCGGCCTCGCGAAGTTTGCTGATGTTTCTCAGCAGCATGCTGTCGGCGTGAACATACGAGTGCTCGGTGATCTCCAGCGCGAGTTGCGAGCCGTAGAGCGAACCCTGATGCAACCGGGCGACGATGCCTTCGATGAGCTTCGTGTCGCGCAGCAGGAAGCCCGGGACGTTGATCGCCAGCCGGCAGTGATGGATCTGGGACTGGCGCAGCTGCTGTCGCAGTTCGAAGGCCTGGTGCATGACCAGTTCGGTCAGCGGCAGCGCGAGTCCCCATTCTTCGGCCAGCGGCACGAATTCGGACGGAGCGATCGCGCCGAGGTCGGCGTCATTCCAGCGGCTGAGCATCTCCGCGCCGCACAGTCGGCCGGTCTTGACGTCCAGGATCGGTTGGGCGTGCGCTTCGACGATGCCGTGCTCGATCGCGTGCCGAAGCCGCTTGTGGAGCGTTGATCGCCGATCCAGCCGGCGTCGGGTGTCGTCCGAGCAGATCCGGAACTTGCTATCAGCACTCGAGCCAAGGGTGTCGCGAAGCGCCAGACCGGCCTGCCCCATCAGTCGTGAGTACGAGCTCGTCGGCTGGCGTCCGAGGCTGGCACCGGAACGTGCGACCAGATGGTGGGCATGCCCGGCGGGATGCCACGCGCGCTCGATTGTCGCGTGAATGCGTGTCAGGTATTCGTCCAGATCATCCTCGCTGGTCTGCCCCGGGATCAGCGTGACCAGCTCTTCGTCGGAACCCCGTGCCACGAAGGAGTGGTCCGGCAGAATGCCGTAAAGCAGGTGGGCGCAACGGGTCAGCGTCGCGGTCGCATCATGCTCCTCGTCGGTCGAGACAACGGCGGAATTCAGGTTGAGTATCGCCGTGCGAATCAGGGCAACCGACGTCTCGCCTGCTGTTTCCAGCGCGGTGTCCGTTTCCCGGTGCAGTGCGCTGAGATTGGGCAGTCCGGTGGCGTTGTCGCGATACGCCAGCGCTTCGGTCTTCTTCGCCAGGGTCCGCAGTTGTCTGCCGCGGCGGACTTCATCCTGGGCGATGTCGGCCAGCATGCGCAGCGTCGCCTTCTGCTGGTCGGTGAGGGATCGCGCTTTTTCATCAATGACGCAAAGCGTGCCAAGTGGCCGCTTGTACCAGCTGCGCAGCACGAATCCCGCGTAGAACCGAATCCTGGGTGCTCCGGTCACCAGCGGGTTCTTCGCGAAACGCGGATCCAGCATGGCGTCCTCGACGATGAGCATGTTGTCCGGCTCTTCCAATGCCCGCGAACAGAAGGACACGCTCCGCTCGGTTTCGCTGACGCTCAGGCCGCGGACTGATTTGAACCATTGACGGTTCTCGTCGACGAGGCTGACCAGCGCGATCGGTACGCCCAGGAGTTCGGACGCAAGCGCCGTCAAGCGGTCGAAACGTTCCTCCGCCGCGGTGTCAAGCAGTCCTGTCAGGTGCAGGTCACGAAGACGCAAGGCTTCACGACGTTGCCATTGCTCGGAGGGCTGGGAGAGAGAATTGTTCGCCGCCATTGTATTGATGATGATCGAATAGTGGCCGCGCAAGGTACGGCCTCTGCGGTAAGAAATTTGTAAAAGAAAGCGCCTCCATCTGAGATTTCGATGAACGGCGTCACATTTCAAGGATTTGTTCAGTGTGGATTGAACGGTTTCGCGAAGCTTGCTCCATGCCGTAAGCTTGTGAGTGTTGTCCCAGGGGTGCCTTGAACGGCTGAGAGAGTCCCTTGGAACCTGAACCGGATTGTGCCGGCGTAGGGAGTGGACGCACGCCATGTTCTCCGTGGCTCTCGTCCGCGTTCCGTGCAGTCGGCCGGGAGCTGTACCGATGAGCGCGACACCCAAGAACGTTTCCACCGACATCGCGGAAAACGCGCGGCGAGTCCGTGACGAGATGCGCGAGCCCTTTCCCCGGTCTCGCCGGATCTACGTGGATGGTTCGACCCCAGACATCCGGGTGCCCATGCGGGAAATCGCCTGTTCGCCCACACGGACGGAGGCGGGCTTCGAGCACAATCCTTCCGTCACCGTCTACGACACGTCGGGGCCGTACCAGGATTCGGAGGCACGCATTGATTTGCTCGAGGGGCTGCCGATGCTGCGTGCGGGGTGGATCGATGCTCGCGGTGATACCGAGCAACTGACCGGGCCCAGCTCCGAATTCGGCCAGCACCGGGCGGTCGACCCGAAGACCGCGGATCTGCGTTTCGGTCATATCCGCGCACCGCGCAAGGGGCGTGCCGGCGCCAACGTGACCCAGATGCACTACGCGAAGCGGGGCATTGTCACGCCGGAGATGGAGTTCGTCGCGATTCGCGAGAACACCCGGCTGGCTGAACTGCGCGCGGAGTACGAGGCGGCGGGCTATCTGAAGCGCCAGCACGGTGGCCAGGGCTTTGGCGCGCGGCTGCCGGCCGAGGTGACGCCCGAGTTCGTTCGCGACGAGATCGCCGCCGGGCGCGCAATCATTCCCAACAACATCAACCATCCGGAATCCGAGCCGATGATCATCGGGCGTAATTTCCGGGTGAAGATCAACGCCAATATCGGCAACTCGGCCGTGACCTCGTCGATCTCCGAGGAAGTCGAGAAGATGGTCTGGGCCACGCGCTGGGGCGCGGACACCGTGATGGACCTGTCCACCGGCAAGCACATTCACGAGACGCGCGAGTGGATCATCCGCAATTCACCGGTACCGATCGGCACCGTCCCGATCTACCAGGCGCTGGAGAAGGTCGACGGCAAGGCCGAGGAGCTGACCTGGGAGCTGTTCCGCGACACCTTGATCGAGCAGGCCGAGCAGGGCGTGGATTACTTCACCATCCATGCCGGCGTGCGGCTGCCCTATGTGCCGATGACCGCGGATCGCGTCACCGGCATCGTCTCGCGTGGCGGCTCGATCATGGCCAAGTGGTGTCTGGCGCATCATCAGGAATCCTTCCTGTACACCCATTTCGAAGATATCTGCGAGATCATGAAGGCCTACGACGTGGCCTTTTCGCTGGGTGACGGCCTGCGGCCGGGCTGCCTGGCCGACGCCAACGACGCCGCCCAGTTCGCCGAGCTGGAAACCCTTGGCGAGCTGACCAAGATCGCCTGGGAGCATGATTGCCAGGTCATGATCGAAGGGCCCGGCCATGTGCCGATGCAGCTCATCAAGGAGAATATGGACAAGGAGCTGCGTGACTGCTTCGAGGCGCCGTTCTACACCCTGGGCCCGCTGGTCACCGATATCGCGCCTGGCTACGACCACATCACCTCCGGTATCGGCGCCGCACAGATCGGCTGGTACGGCACCGCCATGCTCTGTTACGTGACGCCCAAGGAGCATCTGGGATTACCGGACAAGGACGACGTGCGCGAGGGCATTGTCACCTACAAGATCGCCGCCCACGCGGCCGACCTGGCCAAGGGCCATCCGGCCGCGCAGGTGCGCGACAATGCCTTGTCCAAGGCGCGCTTCGAATTCCGTTGGGAGGACCAGTTCAATCTCGGACTGGACCCGGAGAAAGCCAAGGAATTCCATGACGAGACCCTGCCCAAGGACTCGGCCAAGGTCGCTCATTTCTGCTCCATGTGCGGCCCGCACTTCTGCTCGATGAAGATCACCCAGGACGTGCGTGACTACGCGGCCAGGCAGGGGATCGAGGCGATTCCGGTGGCGGTGGAGACCGGAATGGAGGAGAAGGCCCGCGAGTTCCGCGAACAGGGTGGTGAGGTCTACCGACCCACATAGTTCTGTCTGGCGCATGCGCCTGAACGCACACGCGATCCCTCAGGTGGGCGCGTCCTCGGTTGCCGGGCATGG
>NZ_CAXFCL010000037.1:0-8964 GCF_964000955.1 uncultured Abyssibacter sp. | reverse complement strand
CACTGATCATGGCGGGCTGCTATTTCTATCTGTCGGCCACCGTTCTGGCGGAAGACCGTGGCGCCAACGAGCCACGCCTGCTGTGGACACTCCCGATCGGTGGACTGGTGCTGTCGATCTTCTTCGGCGAGGCCGTCACCCGGCTGATCGAGGTGGTCGAGGAAGCCATGGAGCAGATCGCCGACTCCGCGCCGGAAGAATCGCCGCCAACCCGATAGGCGACCCCGGGTAGAATGCGCGCCATGCAAACGCTGGCCCTCTACCACCTCAAGGGTGGCGTCGGAAAAACCGCCGCGGCGGTGAACCTGGCCTATCTGGCCGCCCGTGACGGCTACCCGACGCTGTTCTGGGACCTGGACCCGCAAGGCGCCGGCTCCTGGTATCTGGAAGCCGAGGCGGCCGAGTCCGTTGACGCCGACAAGCTGATCAAGGGCAAGCTGGCGGTCGGTCGTCTGGTGCGCCCCACACGCTTCGAGAACCTGTCGCTGATGCCGGCGGATTTTTCGCTGCGCTACCTGGACATCCTGCTGCGCAAGGTCCAGGGGCAGGACGCGCTCAAGCGCCTGCTGGCCCCGTTCCGGGAGATGTTCACGCTGGTGGTGCTGGACTGCCCGCCCAGTCTGTCGCACCTGGCGGCCAACATCTTCACCGCCGCCGATGCCGTGGCCGTCCCGATCGTCCCCAGTCACCTGTCGCTGCGGGCGTTCGAACTGGTTCATCAGGAATACAAGGCGCTGGGCCACAAGCCGCGCCGGCTGCATCCATTTTTTTCAATGGTGGATCGGCGTCGGCGGCTGCACAACGACTTGCTCGTGGACGCACCCAAGCGCCTGAAGCGGAGACTCGGAACCGCCATCCCCTATGCGTCGGTGATCGAAAGAATGGGGCAGGAACGTGCCCCTGTCGGCAGTTTTGCCCCGCGACACCCCGCCGCGCTCGCCTACGAGGCGCTGTGGGACGAACTGCGCGAGCGCCTGCCCGAGTTCTCTGCGTGAAGCGGGGATGCGGTAGGCTTTCGCCCCCCTGACAATCACGGAAGTGCAGCGCAGATGGAGTTGAAAGACAGTACCGTCCTGGTCACCGGCGGTGGGTCCGGACTGGGTGGCGCGACCGCTCGCGCCATTGTTGCGGCCGGCGGCCGTGTCGTCATCGCCGACGTCAACCGGGACGCCGGCCAGACCCTGGCCGAGGAACTCGGCGCATCGGCGCGGTTCGTCGCCACCGACGTGACCGACGAGGTGGCCGCCAAGGCCGCGGTCGACGCCGCGGTGGAACTGGGCGGTCGCATCGACGGCCTCGTGAACTGCGCGGGCATCGTCGTCGCGAGCAAGGCGGTGGGACGGGACGGGCCGCACGACCTCGCCTCGTTCACCCGCTGCATCCAGATCAACCTGATCGGCACCTTCAACATGATCCGTCTGGCGGCGGCCGCCATGCAGCAGCAGGAACCGAACGCCGCCGGCGAACGTGGGGTGATCGTCAACACCGCCTCCGTTGCTGCCTACGACGGCCAGATCGGCCAGGTCGCCTATGCCGCATCGAAATCCGGCGTGGTCGGCATGACGCTGCCGCTGGCACGCGAGTTCGCCCGGGCGGGCATTCGGGTACTGACCATCGCGCCCGGCCTGTTCGAGACCCCGATGATGTCCGCGCTGCCCGAAGCGGCACGCGAGGCGCTGGGCCAGATCACGCCGTTCCCGCCACGGCTGGGCAAGGCCGAGGAATTCGCCTCGCTGGCCTGTTACATCCTGACCAACACCATGCTCAATGGCGAGACCATTCGCCTGGACGGCGCCGTCCGCCTGCCGCCCAAGTAGGCGCGCCGCGACCGGACTTTCACGAGCGAACATGCACTTCGAGGACAAGCAATGAGTGACGATCCGATTGTGATCAGCGGCGCCATCCGCACGCCCATGGGCGGCATGATGGGCAGCCTGGCGGCCATGACCGCCTCCGAACTGGGTGCCCTGAGCATCGGCCAGACCCTCGCGGCCTCCGGCATCGCGCCGGACGCCGTGGACGAGGTGATCATGGGCAACGTGCTGGGCGCCGGCCAGGGCCAGGCACCGGCCCGCCAGGCCGCGCTGGGTGGCGGCCTGCCGACCAGCGCGAGCTGCCTGACCATCAACAAGATGTGCGGCTCCGGCATGAAGGCGGTGATGCTCGGCCATGACCTGCTCAAGGCCGGTTCCATCAACGCCGCCGTGGTCGGTGGCATGGAATCGATGACCAATGCGCCGTACCTGATTCCCAAGGGCCGCATGGGCTACCGCTTCGGCCATGCCGAACTGCTCGATCACATGGCGCTGGACGGTCTGGAGGACGCTTACGAGAAGCGCACGCCGATGGGCGAGTTCGCCGAGCGCACGGTGGAGAAATACGGCTTCACCCGCGAGGACCAGGACAACTTCGCCATCGAGTCGCTGCGCCGCGCCAAGCTGGCGAACGAGAACGGTAGCTTCGAGTCGGAGGTGATCGCGGCAACCATCAAGGGTCGCAAGGGCGATGTCACGGTCCAGCAGGACGAGCAACCGTTCAAGTCCGATCCGGCGAAGATCCCGTCGCTGCGCCCGGCCTTCCGCAAGGACGGCACGATTTCAGCGGCCACGGCCAGCTCCATCTCCGACGGCGCGGCCTCCATGCTGGTGACGCGCGAGTCGCAGGCGGGAGCACTGGGCATCACGCCGGTGGCACGGATTCTCGGCCACGCCTCGCATGCGCGGGTCCCGGCGGAGTTCACCATCGCGCCGGTATTCGCCATCCGCAAGCTGCTGGATCAGCTCGGCTGGACGGCCGACGAGGTGGATTTGTGGGAGATCAACGAGGCCTTCGCCGTGGTCGCGATGGCGGCGATGAAGGACATCGGCATCCCGCATGACAAGCTCAACGTGCATGGCGGCGCCTGCGCGCTGGGGCACCCGATCGGCGCCTCCGGCGCCCGCATCATGGTCACGCTGCTCAACGCGATGGAGAAGCAAGGCGCCAAACGTGGCATTGCCTCGCTGTGCATCGGCGGGGGTGAAGCGACCGCGGTGGCCGTCGAACGCCTGTAACCGCGACGCCCGGCCACGGCTGAACGCCGTGACCGGGCATCTGCGTCAGGCACGAACCCGGTCGCCGAGACACCTCGGCGACCGGAGTCCGACTATTCCACCGTCACCGTGATGGGAGCGGACAACACGGGCGGCTCATGAGGAATGTGCCGGTAGTCGCCCAGCAGCAGTTGCAGCCGGTGCTCGCCCGGCTCCAGGGTGACCGTGACCTCGGTCTGTCCACCGCCGAAATGCCGCACCTGATCGGTCGCCGGCAGCGGTCGATCCAGTGACGGCAGCTCCTCGAGATCGATCAGCAGATGGTGGTGACCGGTGTGGTTCTTGTCCACGCCGGCCGGTGCCACGCCCATGCCGCTGAGCCCGAACTTGATGGTGACGGTCGTGCCCACGATTTCGCCGTCCGCGGGCGAAATGATGTAGACACCGGCACCCTCCGGTGCTGGACTGCGATCCACGGCCTGGGCCGGTGCGCCAAGCAGCAGCGCAACCACTCCCAGCGACGCGACCCGGTGCGTCAGTGATTTCATCGAGGCTAACTCCTGTCGTCGTTCAGATCGCATTAGTAAAGCAGACGCGTGCGCAGCGTGCCCGGTAACGCGGCCAGCTGCTGGCGCATGGCGTTGGCGCCCTGGGCATCGGCATCAATGTCGATGACCACGTAACCGATCGCCCCACGCGTCTGCAGGAACTGCGCATCCACGTTCACGCGGCTGCCGGAAAAGACCTCGTTGACGGCCGACAGCATGCCCGGACGATTTTCGTGAATGTGCAGCAGGCGGCGGCTGCCGGCGTGCTCGGGCAACTGCACTTCCGGGAAGTTCACGGCGGACAGCGTCGAGCCATTGTCGGAATAGCGGATCAGCTTGCTCGCGACCTCGCCGCCGATGTTGACCTGCGCTTCCTGGGTGCTGCCGCCGATGTGAGGCGTGAGCAGCACGTTGTCGATGCCAACCAGCGGGGACTCGAAGCGATCCTTGTTGGTCTTCGGCTCCTTGGGGAACACGTCCACCGCGGCACCGGCGAGATGGCCGTCCTTCAGCGCCTGGGCCAGGGGCTCGATCTCGACGACCGTGCCGCGCGACGCGTTGATCAGCATCGAACCCTTGCGCATCGCGCGCAGTTCCGCCTCGCCGATCATCATCCGCGTGGCCGGCGTGTCCGGAACGTGCAGGGTCACGACATCTGAGCGTGACAGCAGATCATTCAACCCGGATGCGGGACGGGCATTGCCCAGCGCCAGCTTGGGCTCGACATCGTGAAACAGCACCTGCATGCCCAGCGCCTCGGCGAGCACGCCAACCTGGGTGCCGATGTGGCCGTAACCGACGATGCCCAGCGTCTTGCCGCGCACCTCGTAGCTGCCGCTGGCGGACTTCATCCAGCCGCCGCGGTGGCAGGCCATGTTCTTCGCCGGAATCCCGCGCATCAGCAGGATGGCCTCGGCCAGTACCAGCTCGGCGACGCTGCGCGTGTTGGAGTAAGGCGCGTTGAAGACCGGTATCCCGCGGCGCTCCGCGGCTTCCAGATCCACCTGGTTGGTCCCGATGCAAAAGCATCCCACCGCCATCAGCCGACGCGCTTGGGAGAAGACCTCCTCGGTCAGCTGCGTGCGGGAGCGGATGCCGACGACATGCGCGTCCGCGATCGCGGCTTTCAGTTCGTCGGACGGCAAGGAGCCATCGCGATAGTCGATCTGCGTGTAGCCGGCATCGCGCAGCGTGTTCACCGCGGACTCCGCGACCCCCTCCAGCAAAAGAATCCGGATTTCCTCGCGCGGGAACGATGTTGCGGTCATGCCTGGGATCCTGCTCTGACTGGGGCGCGCGAGTTTGCCTGAATTCGACCGCGAATCGAATGCCGCGGCCCAAATTGCACACGGATATAGCCGCAACTGGTCCTAAACTGATGTCGCCTCCGGTGAGACCGAGACGACCATGTCCGACAAACCCCGAATCGCCATCGAATACTGCACGCAATGCCGCTTTGTGCTGCGCGCGAGCTGGCTGGCCCAGGAACTGCTGTTCACCTTCGCCGACGATCTGGCCGAAGTCGCGCTGCGCCCGTCCACCGGTGGAGTGTTCCGCGTGCTGTTGGACGAGCAACCATTATTCGATCGCGCCGATCACCACCGCTTTCCGGATTCCAAGGAACTGAAGCAACTGGTCCGTGACCGGATCGACCCGACGCGCGACCTGGGCCATTCCGACCGGGGCGCGTGATGCTCCACGCATGAAAAAGCCGGGCGAATGCCCGGCTTTTTCACCATCACGATCAGTCGCCTACAGCACGCCCAGGCGCCGGATCGTTTCCATGGTCAGACCACCCGACGACAGCCCGTTATCGCGCTGGAAGCGCACGACGGCCGCCATGGTCTGCTGACCGATCCGGCCGTCGATCGGGCCGGGGTTGTAGCCGCGATCATCCAGCGCGCGTTGCAGCTTGCGCACCACGTCCGGCGTGGTGTTGGTCTCGCAGAGAATCGAACGCCAGGCGATCTTCGAGTCGGTGACCTTGACCGACGTGGAGACGGTGTCGTACTCGGCCGGGATGGTCTTGCGAACCTCCCGCGCGGGCTCGACCAGGCGCCGCACCCGGACGGTCTCGTACTCGGCCGGTGTGGTCACCTTCCTGACCTCCGCCGGACGCTCCAGCACCTTCTTGCGCACGGTGGTGTATTCAGCCGGAATCGTGATCTTGCGCGTCGACGCAGGCGTCACCAGCACCCGCTTCTCCACGTTCTTGTACTCGGCCGGCACCTCGACCAGGCAGAGAATCTCCCCGGTCGACTCATCCAGCTTCTCGATCGGCCCGCGACCCTTCTTCCAGGTCGTGTAGGCCGGTCGCACCAGCTGCCGCTCGGTCACGGTCTTGTACTCCGCCTGCACGGTATCGACCTTTTCGCTGGCGGGCTTCACCAGCACGCGCTCCTCCACCGTCCGGTAGACCGGCGGCGAGACCTCGACGATCTCCTCGCCGGCTTCCTTGACCAGCACGCGCTGCTCGGCCCACTCGTAGCGGGCCGGAATCACCTCGACCTGCTCGCTGGCCGGCTTGACCATCACCCGCTCTTCGCGCTGCTCGTATTTCGGCGGCGTCACGACGCGGGCATAGCACTCGCCCGGCTTGGGATTCGGCGGCAGCATTTCGCTGCCCACCGGCGAGCTGGGCGGTGCGGCCGGGGGCGATTGTTCCGCGAACCGGCGCGCGGTCTCGGCCTGCTGAGCCTGCACGCGCCGCTGCGCCTCCAGCTCCTGGGCCAGCGCCTGGTTGCGCGCCCGCTGCGTCGCCAGCTCGCGCTCCAGGTCGGAGTCCCGTGTGACCGTTACCGGCTGCACCGGAGCCGGCTCCCCCTGCCGGGCCTGATCCAGTTCCGCGGCCAGCGATCGGTTGGCCGCGCGCTCGGCGGCCAGTTCACGCTCCAGCGCGGCGACCTGACCATCATCCTCCGCGGTCGTGGCAAACGGACCGGTCGCACACCCCGTGAACAATGCAGCCGCGGCCACGGCCGCAAGCAGACCTGCGTTACGATTCATCATGACTCCCTGAAGATGGCGATCGCGTACATCCAATGATAGACCGTACGCCGATGGCCTTCGATGATCTCCCCGGAAACGTGAACCTTTCGTTAAGAAGGCTCTGGCCCAGATGCCCATAGACCGTCGCCGGACCATCCTGCGACTGGCGTGGCCGATCATCGGCGGGATGACCTCTCAGAACATTCTCAACCTGATCGACATCGCCATGGTCGGTCGCCTGGGCGCGCCAGCCCTGGCCGGCGTGGGCCTGGCGGGATTCCTGAACTTCATGGCGGTGGGTGCCATCACCGGCCTGGCCGCCGGTGTGCAGGCCACGTCGGCCCGACGCGTGGGCGAGGGCCGCCACGGCGAATCCGCGGTGCCGCTGAACAACGGGCTGATCATGGCCGTTGCCGCCGGACTGCCGCTTTCGGTGGGGCTGTGGTGGCTGGCGCCATGGATCGTCGACGCGCTGCTGGAGGACCCCGCCGTGACCGCGGAGGGGTCGGTCTACTGGCAAGGACGCCTGCTCGGCGTGATCGCGATCGGGGCGAACTTCTGCTTCCGCGGTTTCTGGAGCGGGGTCGGCCACACGAAGATTTATCTGCGCACGCTGGTGACCACGCACCTGCTCAATGTGCCGATCAGCTATTGCCTGATCTTCGGCAAGCTGGGACTGCCGGAAATGGGCGTGCTCGGCGCGGGACTGGGCACCAGCATCGCCGTCTGGATCGGGACCGCCATCTACGCCACCGTCGCGCGGCGACATGCGCAGGATCGCGGCTTTCTCCATGCGCGCGGACGTCCCGGCGACTTCGGCCGCCTGATCCGGCTGGCCCTGCCGAACTCGCTGCAGCAGGCGCTGTTCGCCGCCGGATTCTCGGTGCTGTTCTGGATGATCGGACAGGTGGGAACACCGGAACTCGCCGTGTCCACCGTGCTGATCAACGTGATGCTGGTCGCGATCCTGCCCGCCATTGGCTTCGGCCTGGCCGCCGGCACGCTGGCGGGGCAGGCGCTGGGCCGCAGCGAATCGGACGACGCCCATCGCTGGGCCTGGGATGTCGTGCGCCTGGGCTGCCTCTGGCTCGCCGCCATCGGCCTGCCGATGCTGTTTATTCCGCGAGTGCTGCTGGGCACGTTCCTGGACGAGGCGTCGCTGGTCGAACTGGGCAAAATCCCGCTACAACTGTTCGGCGTGGGGCTGATCATCGACGGTGCCGGCATCATCCTGATGCAGGCGCTGCTGGGTGTCGGCGCCAGCCGCAGCGTGATGTTCGTCGCCGTGGGCCTGCAATGGCTGCTGTTTCTGCCCGTCGTCTACGTGCTCGGGCCGGTGCTGCACTACGGACTGGTCGCCATCTGGCTGGCGATGTTCGTGTGGCGCGGTCTGCAGACGGGGCTGTTCGTGTGGCTTTGGCAGCGGGGCGACTGGCGCGAATTGCGCGTCTGAACAGCTCCGTGCCGCGATGGCTGATTTAGACCGCGATCAGATGAAGTCCGGTCGGCGTGTCCTCGGACTGCGCCAGCCGCAGCGCCTTTTCCGCCAGATCGATGAATTCCGACACACTGCCCAGATCGCTGGGCCGACCGATCGCGATGCCCGCGCTGACCGTGCTGTGTCCCAGTGGCGAGGACGGATCGGTAATGCTGGCGGTCCGCACCTGCATGCGCAGGCGATCGGCCAGTGTCCGGGCCGCGACCTCGTCGCCTCCGGTGGCGATCACCGCGAAACGCTCGCCTCCAATCCGACCGACAAATTCGTTGGAGCGACGGACATTGCCCAGCAACGCCTGCCCAACCTGCTTCAGCACGTGCGGATTTTCGACGGCCTCCTGCCCCGGGGGGCGCTCCAGGGCCAGAATGATCAGCACCAGCGCTGTGTCGTCGTTCATCGCCCAGTTCCAGCTGCGATCCAGTTCGACCTGCAAGGCCTCCTGCGATGGCAGGCCGGTTTCCTCATCGGGTGAGCGCAGGCGGATGACCTCACGCTCCAGCCCCCGTTCGCGGGACACCTCGCGTCCCACGCAAATCATGTATTGACGCGGCCCATAGGCGACGCGGCGGGCGCGAATCTCGATGGGCATCCGCCGCCCGGGGCCGTTGAAGACCTCCAGCTCGACGGTGGCCTGACCGTAGTACTCGATGGAGGCCCGAAGGCGGTTCCATCCCGTCGGACCCGCGGCAAACAGGCGTTCGGCGCTCAGCCTTCCGGCATGAACCTCGCTACGCTCCGAAGACGTGATGCGACGAACCTCGGCATTGGCTTCGACCACCTTGCCATTGCTCATGTCGATGACGAACAGATAATCGCGGCATTCGTCGGCGAGCGAGAAAAACAGCTCCAGCCGCTGTGCGTGCTCGGCCATCTGCGCCCGCACGCGGGCACTGCCGAT
>NZ_CAXFCL010000036.1:0-2078 GCF_964000955.1 uncultured Abyssibacter sp. | reverse complement strand
GGGGCAGTCGGTTTATCTGCTGGCCGTCGGGCGCCGCATGCGGGCGCAATTGCGCGAACTGGACCGGCCGCGTGACGACAACCCGCTGGGGCGGCTGCTGGGGTTGCTGGAGGCCTCGCTGAGCGCCGGCGAACGGGATCTGGAATCGCTGGAACTCAAGCTGGATGAAGGCGTGATCCGTGAAACACCCAAGCTGGAGCGGGGGCAGAGCGTGGTCAAGCTGCTGGCCGGCGTCGCACCGCTGATGGGGTTGCTGGGCACGGTGACCGGGATGATCGCGACGTTCCAGGCCATCACGCTGTTCGGCACCGGAGATCCCAAGCTGATGGCCGATGGTATTTCGCAGGCGCTGGTGACCACGGTGCTCGGCCTGGTCGTGGCGATCCCGCTGCTGTTTCTGCACTCGTTGCTGTCAGCGCGCTCGCGCTCGCTGATCCGCGTGCTCGACGAGCAGGCGGCGGGCCTGATCGCCCGGCGCATGGAGTCGGCGCCGCGTGACTGAGCTGCTCGCCTGGCTCCAGGAAACCTGGATGCCGATCCGCGGCTTTCTCGACGCTGGCGGGCCGGTGCTGTGGGCGTTGCTGCCGCTGACCGTGCTGCTGTGGACGCTGATCCTGGAGCGGTTCTGGTATCTGGGGATGCGCCATGGCCGAGTGTTGCAGACGTTTCGTGAGGAATGGCTGGGCCGTTCCGAGCGCGACAGCTGGCAGGCGCGGCGCATCCGCGCGGCGATGGTCTCCGAGGCCCGCGATCTGCTCGATCGCAGCCTCCCCGTGATCAAGTCGCTGATCGCGTTGTGCCCGCTGCTCGGCCTGCTCGGCACCGTCACCGGGATGATCGAGGTATTCGAGGTGATGTCGCTGCGCGGCACCGGGGATGCCCGTGGCATGGCCGGGGGGGTGTCGCGGGCGACCCTGCCGACCATGGCCGGGATGGTTGTCGCCTTGTCCGGGCTGTTCTTCGCGAATCGCCTGACGCGGCTGGCTGACAAGCGCACCCACGAGTTCGCGGATTCGCTGCGGTTTCACTGATGCGTTTCGTCGGCTTACCCGCACTGGCCGTCCTGATCGCCATTGGCCTGTTCTGGTTCATGCAATGGCTCACGGCGCCGCCGGACGCGCCGCTCAAGCCGCCCGAGGCCAACCGGCGCGTGGAGATCATCAAGCCGCCGGAAGAACAGGAGCAACCGGAGCCCGAGCCGACCGAACTGCTGGAGGCGGCCGCGCCGCCGTCATCACCGCCGTCGATGTCGGCCATTGATCTGCCAACCACCATGAACCTGACCGCCGACAATCAGCCGGGGCTGGAGATGAATCTGCCGGCGCTGGACGTGCCGGTGAACTTCGGTGGCTCCTCCGGCTTCGGCGATGCCTTCGGCGGGTTCGGAGGCCGCGGCAGCGGGTCCGGCGCCGGTGGCTTCGGATCCGGTCGCGGCTTCAAGGGCGAGCGGTTGGTGCCAATCTCCACGGCGCGTCCGCAGATTCCCGAGTACGCCTACCGCCAGGGCATCGAAGGCTGGGTCGAGGTGCTGTTCGTCGTGACCACGAAGGGCACGGTGGAAAACGTGCGCGTGATCGACGCTGAACCCAGGGGCGTGTTCGAAGCCGCGACGGTGGAGAGCGTCGCCAACTGGTTGTACGAATCCACGTCGAAGCCCCGGGAGGTGAAGCAGAAGGTCTACTTCCGGCTCGAGGACTACCAGTACAACTGGCGCTGACATGCTGACGCGTATCGGTTTCATCGTCTTGCTGCTCGCGCCCGTCTGGGCGCTGGCGGCGCAGTACGAGAGCGAGGTCCGCGTCCTGGACGAGGTGCCGAAGGCGCAGCTTCCGAAGGACGAGCAGGCACTGATACGCTCGGTGGAGGACGATCCCTACGCGCTGGCACTGACCCTTCGGGATCTCGCCGCCAGGGCCGCGCGCGACGGGGATTCCAGACAGGCCGCCGAGTACCTGAAGCGGGCGCTGGATCAGAACGCGCTGTCCGGCGTGGTGCAGACGCAAATGCGTCAGACACTGGGCCAGCTCTATCAGAATTCGGGCGAGTACCAGCAGGTGATCGGCACACTGGCACCGACG
>NZ_CAXFCL010000035.1:0-10751 GCF_964000955.1 uncultured Abyssibacter sp. | reverse complement strand
TGTCGATCTCCCCATCCAGCAGCTTGCGCTCGATGGTGTCGGTGTTCTCCACCGCCAGCGACAGCTCCACACCCGGGTTTTCCGGCCGGTAGGCGGCCAGCGCCCTGGGCAGCATGTAGGCGGCGATGGTGCGGCTGGAACCGATGGCGAGGCGTCCCTGCCGGCGGTGGCGCATGTCATCCAGCGCCTGCTCGGCCTGCGCCTCGACGGAGAACAGCCGCTCCGCGTAGTCCTGGAGCACGCGACCGGGCGCGGTGAGCCGCACTCCTCGCGGCAGGCGGTCGAACAGCTGGACGCCCTGACGCTGTTCGAACTCGGCGAGCTGACGCGATACCGCCGACTGGGAGATTCCCAGTTGCGTCGCCCCGCCGGTGACGCTGCCGGCCCGGGCGACCGCCCGGAAGATGGCCAGATGATTCAGGTTCACGTGAGCGACAAAGCTTTTATTTTCTGCATGGCACGTATCTTATTTATCTATTTTTAGAATGTCTCGAATCCGCCTAAACTTGCGCCTCCCCACCCATTAGCGGACAGCACACGCATGAGCGATCAGAAGGCGACCAACATCACCTGGCACGACGGCGACGTCACCCGGGGCGACCGCAACAAGCTCCTCGGCCAGAAAGGCGCGACGATCTGGTTCACCGGCCTGTCCGGTTCCGGCAAGAGCACCGTCGCCGTTGCGCTGGAGAAGGCGCTGTTCGCGCAGGGCCGCCTGGTCTACCGCCTGGATGGCGACAACGTGCGCCACGGCATCAACAAGAACCTCGGCTTTTCCGCCGAGGACCGCGCCGAGAACATCCGCCGCATCGGCGAGGTCGCCAAGCTGTTTGTCGATTCCGGCGTGCTGGCGCTGTCCAGCTTCGTCAGCCCGTACCGCGCCGACCGCGACCTCGTCCGCGAAATGCACGAATCCGACGACATGGATTTCATCGAGATCTACGTCAACGTGCCGCTGGAAGTCGCCGAGGAGCGCGACCCCAAGGGGCTTTACAAGAAGGCCCGCGCCGGCGAGATCCCGAACTTCACCGGCATCAGCGATCCCTACGAGGCTCCCGAGAAACCGGAGCTGGTGCTGAACAGCCACGAGATGAGCCTGGAAGAGGAAGTCATCGCCGTGCTGGACCTGCTCAAGGCGCGCGGCGTGCTGCCAGCCTGATCGGCCCTTCCCGCCACTCCGAATTCACCGAATCCAACAAGGACGACACCGATGATCAAACCTCACGGTTCCGACACGCTGAACCCGCTTTACGTTGAAGACGATGCGGCCCGCGCCGCGCTGCTGGCCGAGGCCGAAACCCTGCCCAGCCTGCTGCTGAACTCCGCCGCAGCCGCCAACGCGGTGATGCTGGCCGGTGGTTACTTCAACCCGCTGACGGGCTACATGAACAAGGCCGATGCCCTGTCCGTCGCCAAGGACATGAAAACCGCAGACGGCCTGTTCTGGCCGGTGCCGATCGTCAACCTGAGCCAGGCCACCGACGTGCAAACCGGCAAGCTGGCGCTGCGCGACCCCAACGTCGAAGGAAATCCCATCCTGGCGGTCATGGACGTGCAGGCCATCGAGACCGTCTCCGATGACGAACTCAAGGCCATGGCCGAGGAAATCTTCGGCACGCTGGACGGCGACCACCCGGGCGTCTCCACCTTCCTGAGCCTGGGCAACACCCTGCTCTCCGGCCCGATCCAGGTGCTGAACTTCAGCTACTTCGCCGCCGATTTCCCGGACACCTTCCGCACCGCCGTTCAGATCCGCAACGAGATCGCCGAGCGCGGCTGGAACAAGGTCGTGGCCTTCCAGACCCGCAACCCCATGCACCGCGCCCACGAGGAGCTTTGCCGCATGGCGCAGGAACGCCTGGGCGCCGATGGCATCGTCATCCACATGCTGCTGGGCAAGCTCAAGAAGGGCGACATCCCGGCTGATGTGCGCGACAACTGCATCCGCACCATGGTCGACCAGTACTTCCCGCCGAACACGGTGATGATTACCGGCTACGGCTTCGACATGCTCTACGCCGGCCCGCGCGAGGCCGTACTGCACGCCGTGTTCCGCCAGAACATGGGCGCCAACTACCTGATCGTCGGCCGCGACCACGCCGGTGTCGGCGACTACTACGGCGCCTTCGATGCCCAGACCATCTTCCAGGACAAGGTCCCGGCCGGCGCGCTGGAAATCGAGATCTTCGAAGCCGACCACACCGCCTACTCCAAGAAGCTGGACAAGGTCGTGATGATGCGCGAGGCCCCGGACCACTCGAAGGAAGACTTCGTGCTGCTGTCCGGCACCAAGGTTCGCGAGATGCTCGGCAAGGGCATGGCGCCGCCGCCGGAATTCTCGCGTCCGGAAGTGGCCAAAGTATTGATGGACTACTATCAGAGCATCCAGTAAATGGCTGATTTTGATGCCTTCAACGGCGATGCCGATGGTGTCTGCGCGCTCGTCCAGCTGCGGCTGGCCGAGCCGCGTGAATCCACGCTGATCACCGGCGTCAAGCGCGACATCGGCCTGGCGAAACGCATCGAGGCCGGCGCGGGCGACCGGGTCACCGTGCTCGACGTATCGCTGGACAAGAACCGCGACGACATCCAGCGCATTCTCGATGCGGGCGCCACGGTGCATTACGTGGATCACCACTACGCTGGTGAGATTCCGGACAGCCCGAAGCTGACCGCGCACATCAACACCGCATCGGACGTCTGCACCAGCCTGCTGGTCAACGGCGAGCTGAAGAACCAGTTCATCGAGTGGGCGCTGGTCGGCGCCTTCGGGGACAACCTGTCGGTGAGCGCACGCACGCTGGCGAAGCAGACCGAACTGAGCGATGAGGAACTCGAACAGCTCGAAGAGCTCGGCATCGCGATGAACTACAACGGTTACGGTTCCAGTCTCGACGACCTGCACTTCACGCCGGAGGCGTTGTATCGCGAGGCCGTGCAGCATCGCTCGCCGCTGACCTTTCTGGCGGACGCACCGGAAACCTCGCAGACACTGATCGCCGGCTACAAGGCCGACATGGCCAGCGCCGAATCGACGCCGCTGGAGCCGGTGTCCAACGACGATGCCGCCTTCCTGATCCTGCCCAACGAACCCTGGGCACGGCGCGTGTCCGGCGTGTTCGGCAACTCGCTCGCCAATGCCTCGCCGGACCGGGCCCACGCGGTGCTGACCGAAAAGGCCAACGGCAACTACCTGATCAGCGTGCGCGCACCGCTGAACCGCAAGTCCGGCGCCGACGAGCTGTGCCGGCAATTCCCGACCGGTGGTGGTCGAGCCGCCGCGGCCGGCATCAACGACCTGCCCGCCGAGCAGTTCGGCGTGTTCGTCGATGCGATGAAGGCACAGTTCGCGACCTGACCGCCAAGGGCCAATGCGTCGGGGGCGTAGATCGTGATAGGTCTACGCCCCTGCTCACTACCGAGGCTCGCATGACGCACTGGACCGAATCGGACATCCCATCACTGGCCGGCAAGACGGCCGTCGTCACCGGCGCCAACAGCGGCCTCGGCTATTACACGCCCCGCGCCCTCGCGGCGGCGGGCGCCCGCGTCATCATGGCCTGTCGCAGCGAATCCAAGGCCGGCCAGGCAATGGATGCGCTGCGCTCCGAACTGACCGAACCGGCCATCGAGTTCGCGCCGCTGGATCTGGCCAGCCTGGACTCGGTGCGCGGCTTCGCGACCGGCCTCGGCGACACCACGATCGACCTGCTGATCAACAACGCCGGCGTCATGGCCGTGCCCTACTCGAAGACGGCCGATGGCTTCGAGATGCAGTTCGGCACCAACCATCTCGGCCACTTCGCGCTGACCGGGCTGCTACTGAACCAGATCAACGACGGAGGTCGCATCGTCTGCCTCGCCAGCATGGCCCATCGCTGGACACCGGGGATCAACTTCGATGATCTGGCCTGGGAAAAGCGACGCTACAAGCGCTGGCAGGCCTATGGCGACAGCAAACTCGCCAACCTGACGTTCATGTTCGAGCTGTCGCGGCGAATGATCGCGGCAAGACGCAACATCCTCGTCGCCGGTGCACACCCCGGCTACGCGTCGACCAACCTGCAATTCGTCGCCGCCGAACAGCGCAAGTCGCTGATCGAAAAGCTGGTCATGCGCATCGGCAACACCGTGATCGGCCAGCCGGCGAAGATGGGCGCCCTGTCCACGCTTTACGCCGCAACCGCCGATGTGGTCGCCAGCGGTGACTACATCGGCCCCGGCGGCTTCCAGCAGATGCGTGGCTATCCGACCAAGGTCGGCTGCCGCAAGCAGGCCCGCGACCCGATCATTGGTGAGCGGCTGTGGAGCGTATCGGAGTCGCTGACCGGAGTGCGGACGCTGTCGGACTGAGCAATTCCGACACGGCGCGGTCCAATCGGGACATGCGCCGGTCTCTGCTTCTACTGCTGCTCGCGCTCTGTGCCGTCCTGGCCTGGCGATCCGGCCTGCGGCTCCCGGACCGTCACCTGCCCTGGACGCCGCTGTCGCCCGCCACGGCGCCCAACTGGCTGACCGGGTACAAACTCGGGCGGTTCGACGATGATCCGCAAGCCTGTCTCCGCTTCCTGCGGCAAACCGCGTTGCGCTTCGAACCGCTGGAGGACCGGTCCACCGGAGACGGTTGCGGGTTCTTCGACGCCGTGCGGATTGATGGCGGCCCGGTGGCCTACACGGCCCCGTTCAGCACGACTTGCCGCCTGGCGGCGTCCATCGCCCTGTGGCAGCGCCACGTGGTCCAGCCGGCTGCACGCAACACCCTGAGTGCAGAGGTGCGCCGCATCGACCACTACGGCTCCTATGCCTGCCGCAACATCGATAACCGGGCCACCGGTCGCCGCAGCGAACACGCGCTGGCCAATGCCTGGGACGTCGCCGGCTTTCGCCTGGACAACGGAGACCGGATCACCGTCGCCTCGCACTGGGTCGGTGACGAAGCCGGAGCCCGCTTTCTCGGACAGGTGCACGACGGCGCCTGCGACCTGTTCTCGACGACGCTGGGGCCGGCGCACAACGAGGCCCACGCCGATCATTTTCATCTCGACGCCCGCGGCGGTTTTCCGGTTTGTCGCTGAGGACGAACCACGTCGCGCCCGCGGCGCGGTCATGGGGTATTGCGCGAAGACGCAGGACACGCGACTCCAGCTCGACCCAGAACCAATGCGCGGCGTCGAACTTGATCGGTCACCGGTCGTGGAGACCGGAAAGTCCTACTGGCCCGGCGCGGCCGGAATGTGGATTCTGACCCGCAGCCCTCCGTTGGCGCGATTGGACAGCTGCAGACGCCCTCCATGAGCCTCGACAATCTCGCGTGTCAGCGCCAGACCCAGCCCGGTCCCGCTCCGCTTGGTGGAGTAGAACGGCAACAGGGCATTGGCGAGTACCGTCTCGTTCATGCCACTCCCCCGGTCCGAAATATCGATGCAGACGTCCTTCCCCGCCCGCGTCACCTGAAGTTCCACCGCCTCGGCCGGACTGCCTGCCTCGTGAGCGTTTTTCAGCAGGTTGATCAGCACCTGTTCGATCTGCGCACGATCCAGCCAGGCGGGTGTGTCAGGCAGCTTGCCGGCCACGCGGAACTCCACATGCCCGGCCAGCGACTGCACGAGATCGTCCCACTCCACCCGCTCGACCCGAGGCGTCGGCAGTTTGGCGAAACGTGCGTATCCGGCGATGAATTCGTGCAGATGACGGGCACGTTCGCCAATGGCCGCGAAGACCCCGGACAATGACTCGGTGTTTCCGCGCCGGACCAGCTCGCCGCCCGAATGCGCCATGGATGAAATCGGCGCCAGCGAATTGTTGAGCTCGTGGCTGAGCACCCGGATCACCTTCTTCCACGTCGCGACTTCCTGGCGCGACAGCTCACGTGTCATCCGCCGGAACAGGTACAGGCGATGCGGACGGCCCTGCAGACGGAACCCTCTCTGCGAGATGTGGAATGTCTCCTCGCCGCCCTCCATGTCCAGGCTGAACAGGCTGTCCTCGCCCGCCGCGACTGCTTCGCCCACGACGTCCGGCAGCGCCGAGAGCACTTGCTGGAAATCGAGTCCGCCCAGACTCTTGCCGTCGTTGAACAACTGCCGGGCCGCCATGTTGGCGTAGGCCACGCGGCCCGACGTGTCGCTGAGCACGAGAGCCACGGGCGTGTTCTGCACGACCGTGTCCAGCAGCAATTCGCGCTGGACAAGATGCTGGCGCTGCTCGCGCAGCGTCCGGCCCAGTTCGTTGTGGAGTGAGACCAGCTCGGACAGCTCGTCGCCGCCGCTTTCGGTGGTGGAAATGCTGAAATCACCGTCGCGGTAACTGGCGACCGCACCCTGCAATGCGCGGATGAGTCGCCGCACCCGCCCGATGGCCTGCCGCGCGAGAATCGCCCCCAGCACCATCCCGGCAACGACGCCGACCAGCAGCGTCAGCCCGGCATCCCCGAACTGGCGCACCCCGACGATGCCGCCGAGAGCGCCCGCGAGGAACACCGCGCACAGCAGAACGGCCAGCTTGCCCTCCAGGGACAGAACGCGCGTCTTCATCGGTCGGGCTCGGTGAGAATCGGGATCTAGTCCGGGGCCAGACCGAAGCGGTCCATGCGGCGGTAAAGCGCCTGCCGGGACAAACCCAGCGAGCGCGCCGCGCGACTCACGGTGCCTCCCGCCGCGTCCAGCGCGGCCTGGATGGCCTCGCGATCGGGCTCGTCGAGATTGCGGGCGGCGGGCTGGACGTTCACGGGCAGATTCAGATCCTCCGGACGGACCACGCCATCCTGACACAGCAACCGCGCCCGCTCGATGGCGTTGCGCAGTTCGCGGACATTGCCCGGCCAGCGATGCCGGACCAGGGCGTCCCTCGCCTCGTCGGACAGAATCGCCTCGTCGCCGAGAAAATGTTCGGCCAATGGCACGATGTCATCGCGTCGGTCGGCAAGCGGCGGCAGACGGATCTCGACGACGTTGAGCCGGTAATAGAGATCCTCCCGGAAGCTGCCGTCGGCGATCATCGCCGACAGGTCGGCGTTGGTCGCGCTGAGCACCCGCACCTTCACCGACTGGGTGCGTGACGCCCCAAGACGTTCGAACTTCCCGGTCTCCAGGACCCGCAGCAGCTTCACCTGACCGGACAGTGGCAGGTTGCCAATCTCGTCGAGGAACAGGGTGCCGCCGTCGGCCACCTCGAATCGTCCCGGACGCGCGCGATTGGCCCCGGTGTAGGCCCCGGCCTCGGCCCCGAACAATTCCGCCTCGATCAGCTCGGAAGGCAGCGCCCCGCAGTTGACGGTGATGAACGGCCCGTCGCGCACCGGCGAGTTGGCGTGGACAATATCGGCGATGCGTTCCTTGCCGGCGCCATTGGGCCCGGTGATCAGCACCGGCAGCGCCGCCCGCGCAACCTGGCAGGCCAGCTCGACCACCCGCTCCGTGGACTCCGAGGCATAGACAATGCCGCGCAGGTCATAACGCGATTCCAGCGAGGCCCGTCGCTCCCGGCGCTCCCGGCGATAGCGGGAAACCTCCTGTGCGTTCTCCGACAGCTCGAGCAGGTTCTCCACCGTGGTCGCCAGCTTGGCGTCATCCCAGGGCTTGGCGACGTAGTCGGCGGCGCCGGCCTTGACCAGTTCCACCGCGGATTCCAGATGCGTCCAGGCCGTGAGCAGGATGATGGGCAGATCGGGATGGCGCTGACGGATTACACGGAACAGCGCCACGCCCTCCTCGCCTGAGGTCGTGTCCTCGGTGAAATTCATGTCCTGGATCACCAGGTCGACGCTGGCCCGCGCCAGTTCGGCGAGGCCCTCGTCCGGCGAATGCGCGGTGATCGCACGAATGTCGCGCAGCGACAGCAGCAGCTTCAGCGCCTCGCAGACACCCGGATTGTCGTCAATGATCAGTACGGTGGACATTGGTCTCTTGAGCTTGCGCGCCGGATGGCGCCGGAAAGCCTGCCATCGATCGCGGTTCTATGCCCGTGTCGCCAGCGCCGGCGGCACCCGCATCGCCCGCAGCGCCGGCTGCAACACCGATAACTGACCCAGCACCCAGAGGCTTACCGCCGCCACCGGCAGGTAGTAAAGCGGCAGGCGCTCCAGCTCGTAGTGCTGCATCAGCCAGGCGTTGACTCCGTAGGCGGAGAACATGCCCGCGGCGACACCGGCGGTGACGATCAGGAAGTTCTCGAGCTGGAAGTACCGCAGGATCGCGCCTCGCGTCGCGCCCAGCGCCCGCCGGACACCAATCTGCCGCCGCCGCCGCTGCACCCAGAAACTCGCCAGCCCGACGATGCCCAGCGCGGTGACGATCAACAGCGCGACGATGACCCCGATCAGCAGCATCGCCATCACGCGGTCACCGCGGAAGAAGCGCTCGCGCATCTCGACGAAGGTGCTCGCATGGAGGATCAGGCGCCCCGGGTGGACATCGCGCAGGGCCACCTCCGCCTGCTTGAGCACGGCATCGGGTTCGGCGCCACGCACCCGGAGCAGGTATTCCAGACCCGGCGCATGGCGCACCGGATAAATCACGCTCATGGGCGCATCGCCCGGATCACCGAACGACGGTCGGATCAATGTGTCGACGATGCCGATCACGCGAATGGGATCGGTATCGGTGTAAAACGCCTTGCCCAGCGCCGGCTCGCCCGGCCACAGGCGGTCGGCCAGAGCCTGGGTGATGATCGCCATGCCAACGAAGGTTTCGTCGGTGCTGAACAAATCCTGGAAGTTGATGTACTCCTCCGGCTGAAAATCGCGCCCGGCGACGAGCTTCAAGCCCAGCGTTTTCACCAGATTGCCGTTGTCGAAATAATTGGTCGCGCCGACCACCGGCGGCGCCCCGCGCTCCACGGCGACGCCGGAGTTCCAGGAGGAATTCCCGAACGGAACCTGCTGGACCGCCGCAACGTCGACTACTCCCGGCACGGCTTGCAGCGCGGCCAGGTCTTCCGCCGTGCGTAGCGGTTTGTCGACCGGGTCATCCAGCGTGGCCGTACGAATCCGCAGCAACTCGGTTTCGGCGATGCCGCTATCGATCTGCATGCGGTCCATGCGCGCGACGATCACGAACAGGGTGTTGCAGATGATGGCGCAGGCCAGTGCAATTTCGAACGCGATGAGAATCGCCGCGGTCTTCTGGCGACGCAGGGATTTCAGGATCGGTTGAATCTCCATGACGCAGTTCCTTATTCGGTCTTGAGTTGAAGCGCCGGCGCAATCCGGCAGGCCTGCCACGCGGGTAGCAACCCGGCGATCAGGCTGGCGGCCAGCGACAAGCCAACGGCCATCAGAAACATCGAGAGATCCAGCCGCGCGAACCCGGCATAGTCCACCGGCTGCATGCGAACCGCCGCCAGCCCGACCAGGCTGAGCAACAGGCCAACCACGGCACCGCCGACTCCGATCATCCCGGCCTCCAGCAGGTACTGGGTGAACACCGAACGCCGCGTGGCGCCCAGCGCACGCCGCACGCCGATATCGCCCTCGCGCCGCAGGAACTTGGCGAGCATCAGGCCGATGGTGTTGACGATGCACACGACCAGGAACCCGAACGCGATCCAGACCTGCAGCTGCACGTCATCAGGCACGACCCGCTTGTAGTCCAGCCATTCCATGACGCTGTGCAGGCGTCCGTTGAACGACCGCTCGAAGCGACCGATCTCCCGTTGATGCTCGCTGTAGTTCGCCAGGTAGCGCTCGTAGTCGGCCCGGGCATCCGGTGATTCGAGCTCGACCCAGTACTGCAACCACATGCAGGTGCCGGAGCGCTGCTGCTCCTCGGGTGACATGCGCTCGCTGCCGAAGCAGGACATGTCGCCATTGCGTCCCATGTCCAGATCGATCGAGGTTTCCAGTGGCAGAAACGCCTCCTCGGAATCCGCGTAGGCTCCCGTGGTCAGATCATAGAAATGCGGGTTCGGACGCCACTCGTCGATGACACCGATCACGCGGAAGCGGTGGGAACTGAGCCGGATTTCACGCCCGACGCTGTTCTCCCCGCCAAACAGACGCTGGTTCAGACGCCGTGACAGCACCACGACGCGTTCGCGGGCCTCGTCCTGCTCGGCGGTCCAGCCGCTGCCATGGAGAAACGGAATGTCGAACAGCCCGAAGATATCCGCTGTGGAGTAGCGCAACTCGACCACATAGGGATCCACCCCGGCCTGATCCGGCACCAGCACCGCCCCGCCGCCGCTCATTGCCGCCTGACGCTTGCCGCGGGCATCCCGCAGCAGGTTCATCGCGTCCACGTAAGTAAGCTGGTCGGGCGGCTGGTCGCCGGGCTGGTAGTGGGTGGCATCCTCGGGATCGACCTGGGGATAGAACAGCACGTCACTCTTGGACGGCAACGGATCGCCGGAGAGCACGTGCAGCACGGTAATGGTGGTGACGCTGGCGCCGATGCCGATGCCAATCGCCAGCACCATCAGGCCGGTCAGCACCGGATTGCGGCGCAGGCCGCGCACGGCCAGCCACGCGTAGTAGCGGAACATGGCGTCAGCCTCCGGCCACGGCGGTGAACCGCGGCTCGGCGGCATCGATGTCCACCACCTGACCGTCGACGATGTGGACATTGCGCTGGGTCCGCGCCGCCAGCTCCGGATCATGCGTGACCATGACGATGGTGGCGCCATCGCGATGGACCTCCTCGATCAGCTCCATCACCGCGCGGGCCATCTGCGTGTCCAGGTTGCCGGTGGGTTCGTCCGCCAGCAGCAGCTTTGGCCGCCCCGCCAGAGCCCGTGCAATCGCAACGCGCTGCTGC
>NZ_CAXFCL010000034.1:0-1997 GCF_964000955.1 uncultured Abyssibacter sp. | reverse complement strand
CGGATAGCTTGGTCGCCTCGCCGAGACAGATCGGCAGCATGCCGGTGGCCAGCGGATCCAGACTGCCGGTGTGGCCTGCCTTCTGAGCGTTGAACAGCCGTCGCACGCGTTGCAACGCGCCATTGCTGCTGATGCCCTTGGGTTTGTCGAGCAGCAGAATGCCGCTGACGGGACGTCCGCGCCTGCGCCGAGCCATGGTCGATGTCAGTCCTCGTCGGACTGTTCGGTGTCCCCACGCTCCAGCAGCGAGCGGATGCGATCGCTGTCCGCCTGACTGTAGTCGGGCATGAAGCGCAGCGATGGCGTATGGCGCAATGACATGGCCTGGGCAACACGGTGGCGCAGGTATGGCGCGCGCTCGTTCAGCACGTCGACCGCCTGATCCGCCGCCGTCCGATCACCCAGCGCGCTGATGTAGACGCGCGCGGCCGCGAGGTCCTTGCTGACCTCTACATCGGTCACGGTCGCCAACCCGAGCCGCGAATCACGAATGTCTGAGGCGATCACCTGCCCGAGAATCCGCTGGATGCGCGATCCCACGCGGGTGGCGCGAGGCGTCTCACGAGGCATGGCGAGCCTGACTCAGAACGGTGGGCGTGACGCCGAGGCCTAGGCCTCGGCCGTCTCGGCCACCTTGCGCTGCACTTCGATGCGCTCGAAGACCTCGATGCTGTCGCCGGCGCGCACGTCGTTGTAGTTCTTCACCGCAATACCGCATTCGGTACCGGCGTCGACCTTCTGGACATCGTCCTTGTGACGGCGCAGCGACTCGAGTTCGCCCTCGTAGATCACCACGTTGTCGCGAAGCACGCGGATCGGCAGACCACGACGGACCTGACCTTCGACGACCAGACAGCCGGCGACCTGACCCCACTTGGAAGCCTGGAATACCTCGCGAACCTCGGCGGTGCCGACGATCTGTTCCTTGGTCTCGGTTCCGAGCAGGCCACTGACCGCGTCGCGCATGTCGTCCATGACATCGTAGATCACGCTGTAGTAGCGCACGTCGACGCCGCTTTCCTGGGCCGACTTGCGCGCCTTGCTGTCAGCGCGGACGTTGAAGCCGATGACCAGGGCGTTGGATGCCGCGGCCAGGTCGATGTCGGATTCGCTGATCCCGCCCACGTTGGCCGAGACCACCTTCACCGAAACCTCTTCGGTCGGCAGGTTGGCGATCGCGTCGGACAGCGCTTCCACACTGCCCTGCACGTCGCCCTTGATCATGATCGCGAGCTGCTTGAGGCCGCCCTCGGACAGGCTGGCCATCATCGCGCTGCGACGCTCCTTGGCCAGGTCCATCTGGCGCTTCTCGCGCATCTTGGATTCGCGCAGATCGACCAGCTCGCGGGCCTTCTTCTCGTCGGCCACGGCCAGCACCTCGTCACCGGCCTCCGGCGTACCGGAGAGCCCGAGCACCTCGGCGGGCATGGACGGCCCGATGGACTGCACCTGGGCACCGGTCTCGTCGAACAGCGCGCGGACGCGACCGAAGTTCGCACCGGCGATGATCACGTCACCCCGGCTGAGCGTGCCTTCCTTGACCAGTACGGTGGCAACCGGGCCACGGCCCTTTTCCAGACTGGACTCGACGACGACACCCTTGGCCGGCGCATCCACCGGCGCGGACAGCTCCAGCACCTCGGATTGCAGCAGGATGGCCTCCAGCAGCTCGTCGACGCCCTGCCCCGTGTGGGCGGAGACATTGATGAACTGGTATTCGCCACCCCATTCTTCCGGGATCACCTGCTCCTGCGACAGCTCGTTGCGGACCCGCTCGGGATCGGCGTCTTCCTTGTCGCACTTGGTCACCGCGACCACCATCGGCACGCCGGCGGCGCGACCATGGTCGATGGCTTCCTTGGTCTGCGGCATCACACCATCATCGGCGGCCACGACCAGCACCACCACGTCGGTCGACTCGGCACCACGGGCGCGCATCTTGGTAAACGCGGCGTGACCGGGCGTGTCAAGGAAGGTGACGATGCCGTTCGGCGTCT
>NZ_CAXFCL010000033.1:0-2192 GCF_964000955.1 uncultured Abyssibacter sp. | reverse complement strand
TTGAACGCCGTTCCGGCGGTTCGTCCAGGACTGGACGACCGGGGCGCAGCGACCGACGTCGTCCTGATGTCGATGCTGATGCCGACGCTAGCCGCCGCGCGTGGAATCGAGAGGCGCCGGTTCGCCGGGGGCGCATGGATGAGCGACGCCGGGGGCGCTCCGATGATGAGCAGCGTGCCCGCCCCGATCGCGGTGATCGTGGAGGCCGTGGACGCTTCATGGCAGACCGGCGTCCTGAACGATCTGAGCGCCTGCAGGGGCGTTTCGATGATCAACGTCGCGACGAACGGTCGTACCAACGCCGTGATGACCGGCGCAGCGATCGCCGCGGCGATCATCTCCAGGGCGACCGGCGCGGTGATCGGCGTCCCTCGTTTCAACGGGAGCGTTCGCGCCTCCCGTTCCGGGATCGTCCGCAGCACAAAGCGGAGGGCGAGGCTGCTGCCGCCACCCCCCCAGCTGATGATCTGGTGTGGGGACGCCATGCAGCGCTCGCAGCCCTGGAAGCCGGCAGACCGATCCATCGCATCTGGTGCACTCCTGAAATGCGAAGTGCCGCCAAGTTTCTGCAATTGCTTCGCGATGCCAAAGCCTCCGGCGTGCTGGTGGAGGAGGTCACCTGGGCTCGATTGGGACAGATCACCGGAGGATCGGTGCATCAGGGCATTGCGCTGCAGACGGCAGCTGCAGAGACGACTGATCTGGAGACTTTGATCGGAGGATGCTCTGATCTGGGGGAACCGCCATTGCTGCTGGCCCTGGATGGGGTCACGGATCCTCACAATCTCGGCGCGGTGGTCCGCTCGGCCGAGGCGATGGGTGCCCATGGTGTGGTGTTGCCTCAGCGACGCAGTGCCGGCCTGACGGGTTCGGCGGCAAAGGTGGCAGCAGGCGCCCTGGAACACCTGCCCGTGGCGCGGGTGGTGAACCTGAATCGCTCCCTCGAAAAGCTCAAGGATGCTGGGTATCGGGTGATTGGCCTGGCGGGAGAAGGTGATGTGACCCTGCCTGATGCGGATCTCAGTGGGCCGCTGGTGCTGGTGACCGGTTCGGAGGATCAGGGGCTGTCTCTGTTAACGCGTCGCCACTGCGACCAGTTGGTGCGGATTCCCCTGCGGGGCGTGACGCCAAGCCTGAATGCATCCGTGGCCACAGCGCTCTGCGTGTACGAGGTGGCGCGTCGCAACTGGATGAAGGACATTCACGGTCAAGCCCCGTCGCCGCCGCTTCAGCGGGCGCGCATGGCTGGCCAGCGCGACGATGTCCTGTCTGCGAAGGCTGATGACACGGCGCTACCCGAGCAGCGGATTGAACTGGAGCTCGAACGCCGTGATCGAGCTGCAGAACGCGATTTTGATCAGAGCATCCAGCTTTCTCCCTGAGATGACCGTGTTATTTGGCCGGGTCGGTGCAAAATGCCTTTACATCACATGAGCTCCATGAGCCCTCTGATCCGGCCGCTGCGCAGCCTCGCCAATGGTGTCGGTTTGGCTTGGTGGGCCCGTGTCGAGACCACCGGGCCCGATGTCACCTACTGGTTCGGCCCATTCCTCACCCGCCAAGGACTGGAACATGAGCTGCCGACCTTCCTGGAGGACGTGGGCTCAGAGCAGCCCCAGTCCATGCGTCATACCCTGCTGCGCACCCGTCGCGGCGAACCGTTAACCATCGCTGCCGAGGGTTGATCCTGCGGCTGATAGCGTCGCTCCTGCAATCGATCGCAGTTTCATGACGATCAGCGCGTGGCGTCGGCAACTGCAGGCCGGCGAGGTCTCGTCCCGGGAGCTCGTCGATGAGCATCTTCAGCGTCTGGAGCGTTCGGAGCCCTCGCTGAATGCGTTTGTGCAGGTGACGGCTGACCGGGCCCGCGCTGACGCTGACCGTGTCGACCGGGCCCGCGCCGCCGGCGAGGACCTTGGGCCTCTGGCGGGTCTGCCGCTGGCGATCAAAGACAATCTCTGCACCCGCGGAGTCCGCACCACCTGCTCGAGTCGAATGCTCGAACAGTTCGTGCCGCCCTACGAATCCACTGTCACCGATCGGCTGTGGGGCGCTGGAGCGGTGTTGGTCGGTAAGACCAACCTGGATGAATTCGCCATGGGAGGCTCCACCGAGACATCGGCGTTTGGTGCCACCAAAAACCCCTGGAACACCGGCCATGTTCCCGGTGGAAGTTCCGGAGGTAGTGCGGC
>NZ_CAXFCL010000032.1:0-8573 GCF_964000955.1 uncultured Abyssibacter sp. | reverse complement strand
GAGAATGCCCGTGCCATCGACGTGTTCACCAAAGCGGCGCCGCTGGCCGACGACGGTCGTATATGGTTCAAGTTGGGGCAGATTCACGTGGATGACGAGAACTGGCCCAAGGCGGAAGAAGCGCTGAAGAACGCGCTGGCCAAGGGGGTTGATGACCGTGGTGAAACGCAGCTCCTGATTGGCGTGGCCGCCTGGAATCAGGGCAAAACCGATCAGGCCCGTTCCGCGTTCCTGGCTGCTCGCAACAGCAGCTCCACCAAATCGCAAGCGCAGGCCTGGCTGGCGCATCTCGCAGCAGAGGGCTGATCCAGGCTCCGGGGGACTTTTATGCGAGGTGCACTTGGCGCACTGATTCTCGCGTGTGTGATCGGCGGGACGGCTCTGCCCGCGTCAGCCGCCGAACTTGCCAAAGAGCAGGTCATCCACAGGGGTAACGGGGCGGAGCCTCAGACGCTCGATCCGCACAAGGCGGAGGGCGTTCCATCTTCGAACATCCTGCGCGATCTCTACGAAGGCCTGACCGGTGAGGCTCCGAACGGAGACATCATCCCGGGAGGTGCTTCCTCGTGGACCTTGTCCGACGATGGCACGGTTTACACGTTCACGCTGCGGCCAGACGCGCGCTGGTCCAACGGTGACCCGGTGACCGCGCATGACTATGTCTACGGGTTGCACCGCAGCGCCGATCCGGTCACGGCGTCGAAGTACGCACAGATCCTCTCGCCGATCGAGAACGCGGAAGCGGTGGTGGCAGGCGAGCTGCCCGTCGAAGAACTGGGTATCCAGGCGCTGGATGACTACACCCTGGAGATTCGCCTCAAGGCCCCGACGCCCTACTTTCTGGGATTGCTGAATCACTCCAGCACCTACCCGGTCCACCGCAAGACGGTGGAGCAGTATGGCGACAAGTTCTCCCGCCCGGGGAACATGGTCAGCAATGGCGCTTACGTGTTGTCGGACTGGGTTGTTCAGTCGCACCTCGTGCTTCAGCGCAACCCGATGTACTGGGAGGACGCCAACACGACGATCAATACCGTCTATTACTACGCGACGGAGGATCAGTCCTCCGAGCTCAAGCGCTATCGAGCTGGCGAACTGGACTACACCTACGACGTCCCCGTGTCACAGGTTGGCTGGATTCGCGAGAATCTTGGCGATGAACTGGAAGTGTCGACGTATCTCGGCATCTACTATTTCGGGTTCAACGTCACCCAGCCGCCCTTCAAGGACAACCTGAAGCTGCGGCGTGCGCTGTCGATGGCGATCGATCGACAGGTGATCTGCGAGAAGATCCTGAAGCTGGGCGAGCAGCCGGCCTACGGGTTCGTGCCGCCCGGAATCACCGGGTATGACTCCCAGGTCGCCACCTACGCGGACATGACCCGGGAGGAGCGCTTCGCCGAGGCCCGTCGTTTGTACAACGAGGCGGGGTACTCGGAAGACAATCCACTGAAGGTGGAGATTCGTTACAACACGCACGAGAATCACAAGAAGGTGTCGCTGGCGGTCGCGGCAATGTGGCGTGCGGTGCTGGGTGTCGACTACACGCTGATCAACGAGGAATGGAAGGTGTTTCTGCAGACGCGAAAGCTCAAGCAGGATACCCAGGTGTTCCGCGCCGGCTGGATCGGAGACTACAACGACCCCTATACCTTTCTCGAGCTGCTGCATTCCAAGCATGGCATCAACGATTCCGGCTACAACAATCCGGAGTACGACGCACTGCTGGCGAAGATTTCCGTGCAGACCGATATGGCTGAGCGTGCCAAGCTGATGGAGCAGGCCGAGCGGATGCTGCTCGCCGACCAGCCGATCATGCCGATCTACTACTACGTGGAGAAAGGTCTGGTGAAACCGTACGTGGACGGTTTCGTGTCCAACATCATGGACCACCACTACACCAAGAACTGGCGAATCCTCGCGCACTGACCGATGGATGATTCAGTCTTCAATCGCTGTCGTCACGGGAACGCGCTGTGCTGAGTTTTGCCTTCAAGCGGTTGCTGGCCGCGATCCCCACGTTGCTCGTGCTGATCACGTTGGCGTTCTTCATGATGCGCCTGGCGCCTGGTGGACCGTTCGACCTGGAAAAGCCGGTGCCGCCGGAGGTCCGGGCCAACCTGGATGCGGCCTACGGTCTCGACAAGCCGCTGATCATCCAGTACGCGAACTATCTCGGTGATGTGTTGCAGGGCGATCTGGGGCCATCCTTCCAGTACGTCGATTACACGGTTAACGAACTGATTGCCCAGGGCTTCCCGGTGTCGTTGAAGCTGGGCATCTCGGCCATGATCGTCGCGGTGCTGTTTGGCTCCATGTTCGGAATGATCGCCGCGATGCGCCAGAACACGGTGTCGGACTATGGCGTGATGACGGTGGCCATGACCGGTATCTCCATCCCGAACTTCGTCGTCGCTCCGCTGTTGATTCTGGGGTTCGCCGTGGGGCTCGGATGGCTCCCGGCCGGCGGGTGGAATGGTGGCGCCTGGCAGAACATCGTTCTGCCGGTGGTGGCGCTCGCGCTGCCGCAGGTGGCTTATGTCGCCCGAATCATGCGTGGCAGCATGATCGAAGTGCTGCGTTCCAACTACCTGCGCACCGCCCGGGCCAAGGGCCTGCCGGTCCGTCAGGTGATTCTCCGCCATGCGCTGAAGCCTGCGTTTCTGCCGGTCCTGTCCTACCTGGGGCCGGCCACGGCGGGCATCATCACCGGCTCCGTGGTCATGGAGCAGATCTTCTCCATCCCCGGTCTCGGGCGCTTCTTCGTTCAGGGTGCGCTCAACCGTGACTACACGCTGGTGCTGGGGGTCGTGATCTTCTACGGCGCACTCATCATCGGCTTCAACTTTCTGGTGGATCTGCTCTACAGCGTGCTCGATCCCAAGGTGCGCGCCCAATGAGCACGAATGCGGCAAACGCGATCACGGAAACCCTCGATGGTGACGAGGTCGTCCAGGGGCGCAGTCTGTGGGTCGACGCCTGGCGTCGTCTGCGACGCAACAAGGCGGCCGTCACCAGTCTGGTGATTCTGGGGGCGATGCTGCTGATCTGCTTCATCGGTCCGGTGCTGGCGCCCTACAGTTTTGATGCCGTGGACTGGGACAAGGTGGCAACCGCGCCGAGTCTCAGCGACGGACACTTTTTCGGAACAGATGCGGTTGGGCGCGATCTGTTCGTGCGGACCCTGGTGGGCGGGCAGATTTCGCTGCTGGTGGGCATTGTCGCCACGGCCGTCAGTTTGTTGATCGGGACGGCCTGGGGCGCCACCGCCGGCTACATGGGCGGCCGGGTGGATTCGGTGATGATGCGTATCGTCGACATCCTCTACGCACTGCCGTTCATGTTTCTGGTCATCCTGCTGATGGTCCTGTTCGGACGGAACATCGTTCTGATCTTCGTCGCGATCGGGGCGATCACCTGGCTGGACATGGCTCGGATCGTCCGCGGGCAGACGCTGTCGCTGAAAGGGCGGGAGTTTGTCGAGGCGGCGCAGGCCATGGGCGTGAGCACGCGCAACATCATTCTGCGTCACGTGGTCCCGAATCTGCTCGGCGTTGTCGTCGTGTACGTGACGCTGACGATTCCACGCGTGATCCTGGTCGAGTCGTTCCTGAGCTTTCTGGGCCTCGGCGTGCAGGAGCCGTCGACGTCCTGGGGCGCGCTGGTCAACGAAGGGGCGCGGGAGATGGAGTCATCGTGGTGGACACTGGCGTTCCCCGCGAGCTTTCTCGCCCTGACCCTGTTCTGCTTCAACTTTGTCGGCGATGGTCTGCGCGATGCGCTGGATCCAAAGGACCGCTAGCGCATGTTGCTCACGGTAAACAATCTGGGTGTTCGCTTCACGACCGAAGACGGCATGGTCGATGCGGTCAACGGTCTGGACTTTTCGCTGGATGCCGGTGCGACGCTGGGCATCGTCGGCGAGTCGGGTTCCGGCAAGAGCCAGACGGCCCTGGCGATCATGGGGTTGCTGGCCAGCAACGGACAGACAACGGGTTCGATCCGGTTCAAGGGCAAGGAACTGGTGGGCGCGGGGCAGCGCGCGATGAACAAGATTCGCGGCGCGCACATCGGGATGATCTTCCAGGACCCGATGACGTCGCTGAACCCGTACCTGAAGATCAGCACGCAGATGGCCGAGGTGCTGATCCGGCATCGTGGCATGGGCAAGCGTGAGGCCGTTCAGGAATCGATCAAGATGCTGGATGCGGTGCGGATTCCCGATGCGAAGAATCGTGTGAACCGGTACCCGCACGAATTCTCCGGCGGCATGCGTCAGCGCGTGATGATCGCGATGACCCTGCTCACCCGGCCGGAGCTGTTGATCGCCGACGAGCCGACCACGGCGCTGGATGTCACGGTGCAGGCTCAGATTCTCGATCTGCTGTCGGACCTGCGTGATGAATTCGGAGTGGCGATCATCATGATTACGCATGATCTCGGTGTCGTCGCCGATCTCTGCGATGAGGTGCTGGTGCTCTACGGCGGTCAGATCATGGAGCAGGCCCAGGCGCGCAGCTTGTTCAAGGGGCCGACGCACCCTTACACGCGCGGGCTGCTCGACTCGATTCCCAGCCTGGATTCCGAGCATCAGTCCGAGCTGGTCGCGATTCCAGGCAACCCGCCGGACCTGTTGCATCTGCCTCCGGGCTGCCCGTTCGAGGCGCGCTGCGCCTGGCGCCACGAGCCGTGCCCAACACAGCGCCCGATGCTCGTGGGTGTCGAGGGCGAAAGCCATCACCGCCGCGCCTGCCATGCCGCTGTTGCCGAGGTACGTCCGTCATGAGCCGGCCGTTGCTGTCCCTGCGTCAGGTGCGGGTGAGTTTCCCGGTCGCCAGCGGTTTGTTCGCAAAGCCGAAGTCACTGCACGCGGTGAACGGTGTGAATCTCGATCTCCATGCCGGCGAAACCCTGGGTGTCGTCGGTGAGTCGGGCTGCGGGAAGTCGACGCTGGCCCGCGCCATTCTGGGCTTGGTGCCGGCGGCTGCCGGCAGTATCAGCCTGTTGGGCAAGGAGTTGACGACACAGTCTTCCGCGGATTGGCAGAAGACCCGTCGCGATCTCCAGGTGGTTTTCCAGGACCCGCTGGCGGCACTGAACCCGCGCATGACGGTGGGCGAGATCATCGGCGAGCCGCTGGGCGTGCACGAGCCGGATCTGGCCAAGGACGAGCGCCGCCGTCGCGTCCGCGCGATGATGAAGCGGGTCGGTCTGCTGCCGAACCAGATCAATCGCTATCCGCACGAGTTTTCCGGCGGTCAGTGCCAGCGCATCGGTATCGCCCGGGCGCTGATCCTGGAACCGAAGGTGGTGATCTGCGACGAGCCAGTGTCGGCGCTGGACGTCTCGATCCAGGCCCAGATCGTCAACCTGCTGATCAAGCTCAAGCACGAGTTGCAGCTGTCGCTGATCTTTATCGCGCATGACCTGGCCGTGGTCCGACACATCAGCGACCGCGTGATGGTCATGTATCTCGGAAAAGTGGTGGAGGTTGCCGATGCCGAAGAGCTCTACCGCCAGCCACGGCATCCATACTCACGGGCGCTGCTCAGCGCGATCCCGGTTCCGGACCCGGATTACAAACGTGAGCGGGAGTCCAAGTTTCTGCGTGGCGAGCTGCCATCGCCGCTGAACCCGCCGTCCGGCTGCGCGTTCCGGACCCGCTGTCCGTTGGCTGACGGCAAGTGCGCGCAGGACGAGCCCGGCTTGCGATCCGTCGGCGGAGGCGCATCATACGCAGCCTGCCATTACGTAGGTTGACGCCATGACGCAGTCGCTCGTGCCAGCCGCTGTCCTGCGGCAGCGCTTCGTCGACGCCGCTACCGAAAAGTTCGCCGCCGGCGTGCGAGACTTCGCCGCTCTGCGCGCCCATGTGCTGAATCGGGGCGGTCGCTTTCACAACGATCACGCCGCCATTCGCAGTGCCGATCCGCGCGTGACCGCGTTGCTGGTCAGAATCGCGGCGCGGTTCGACATGACCCCGGACCGGAGGTACAGCTTTCCGGCCAAGAAACTGGAGTCGTTCGATCTTCAGGTGCCTGGCGACGATGCCCGCCAGTTCAAGCTGTTTGTCAGCGAGGTCGATTTCGATGCGTTTCCTCCTGACGTTGCCGCTGCGATTCGCGGTGACGCCGAGGGTTGCTGGCAGGCCGCTGACCACGCGGGGCTGGAGAAGTTGCTGGATGTCGCGGAACGGGCCGGCGGGTTGACCGAAGAGCAGGGTGACCGTCTGATTGCACTGGTGGTCGATACGGTACTGACGCGCCCGGGTCCGCCAATCCGGCGTTCAGTGCTCAATACCGTGGCGGCGGTGTCGGGCGAGGCGGCCAGTGCGCTGGCGCTTGGCGCCGACTTCAATCACGTCACCATCGACGTGCTGGCGGCCGGATATCCCGGCATCGACGCCATGGTCGCCGACATGGCCGCTCAGGGATTCCGGATGTTGCCCTCGATCCAGGGGGCGCCGGGCACCAAGCTGCGGCAGACGGCGACGATGGCTGCGACCATGGACACGCCGGTGCTGGAGGACGACGGATCGGTCGGTGTGGCGCAAACCGAAAGGCAGTTCGTCGAGATCATCGAGCGTGGCGGGGATGTTGACGAAAGCGGTCGGCCGGTCCTCGGCGCGGACGGATCACCCCGTCTCTACAAGCACTTTCTGGCCGCGAATGCGGAAAAGATCTTCGATGCCGCGTCGACGCGGGCACGCGCGTCTTGACGGGGGGGTGTCCGATCACGACAATACCGCGCTCCGCGGAGGGGTACCCAAGCGGTCAACGGGAACAGACTGTAAATCTGTCGGCTCAGCCTTCGCAGGTTCGAATCCTGCCCCCTCCACCAATTTGACGGCGTTTTTGCCGCCAAGCTGGCATTGAGACTCCACCTTCCGGCATGGTGACCAGAAGCATGGTTCACTCGATGCGGAACGCCACGAGGCGGGTGTAGTTCAATGGTAGAACCTCAGCCTTCCAAGCTGATGATGTGGGTTCGATTCCCATCACCCGCTCCAGACAAGCAAGACCGAACAATCTGATATTTGCCCACCTAGCTCAGTCGGTAGAGCACGTTCTTGGTAAGGACGAGGTCGCCAGTTCGATTCTGGCGGTGGGCACCATTTTCTAGCGATGTGACCAGCCGTGCGGTGGATGCGCTCCTGAACGGGCTCGCAATCGAGCTGGCGGCCTCGCCCCCTGAGTGAGGGGGCGGCTCGCGAAGCGAGCGGGGGGTGTTGTCGGGTCGATGCCAGTTTGCTTGGCCGTGCTGGCGCGACGCAGCCGCGAAACACCGGCGCGCCGTCATGTTTCTCCGGCGGCCCCAGGCCGTTAACCCTGCGTAAAGGCTCGTGAAATTCGGGGCGCCAGGCCCTCTGTTTCAGGGAGTGAAAGCTTCTGAAATCAGGGGGCTTTCATTCGTCGCCCGACAGGGTATAATCCGCGCCCTTTCGCCGGACGCGTATAGGGCAGTAGCTCAATTGGTAGAGCGGCGGTCTCCAAAACCGCAGGTTGGGGGTTCGAGACCCTCCTGCCCTGCCATCCGTCGGCTGGCTGGCCCTGACACTGGATCTCAATGAGTTCGAACGAAACAAAATCCGGTTCCGCGCTGGATAACGTGCTGATTTTGCTCGCTGTTCTCGTGCTCGGCGGGGCAATCGGCGCGTTCTACTATTTCGAAGCGCAGTACAACGTCGCCATTCGCGTCGGCGGGTTGCTCATTGCCATCGGTGCCGCCGTGGCGATTCTGATGCAATCCGAGATCGGCAAAACGATGTGGACCTACGTGCGCGGCTCCCGTGTCGAGTTACGCAAGGTGGTCTGGCCGACCCGGCGCGACTCCGTGCAGACCACGCTGCTGATCTTCGTGGTCGTGCTGATCCTGGGAGCATTCCTTTACGGCGTGGATGCGGTTCTGCTGTGGGGCGTCAAGGCGCTGACCGGACGAGGCGAGGCGTAATCATGAGCAAGAAGTGGTACGTCGTACACGCGTATTCCCAGTACGAGAATCATGTCCGCAAGGCGTTGCTGGATCGTGTCGAGCGCGCCGGGCTGGGCGACTACTTCGGCGACATCCTGGTGCCGACCGAGGAAGTGGTGGAAATCCGCGACGGTCAGAAGCGGACCACGGAGCGCAAGTTCTTTCCGGGCTATGTGCTGGTCCAGATGGAAATGAACGACGAGACCTGGCATCTGGTCAAGAGCGTGCCGAAGGTGCTGGGTTTCATCGGTGGCACCAGCGACCGGCCGGCGCCGATCTCCGATCGTGAGGCCGACCAGATTCTCAACCGGGTTGAGGAAAGCGTCGACAAGCCGAAGCCGAAGACGTTGTTCGAGGCCGGCGAAGGCGTGCGCGTCATCGACGGTCCGTTTGCCGATTTCAATGGTGTGGTCGAAGAGGTCAACTACGAGAAGAACCGCTTGCGGGTCTCCGTGCTGATCTTCGGCCGCTCCACGCCTGTCGAACTGGAGTTCGGGCAGGTCGAGAAGGCTTAAGCGGTGAGGTGTGAGGCGTGAGGTGTGAAGGGGAAATCCTCCTTGCACCTTGCCCCTCACGCCTCGCCATGTAACCCGGGGAGGCAG
>NZ_CAXFCL010000031.1:0-3110 GCF_964000955.1 uncultured Abyssibacter sp. | reverse complement strand
GGGTTCGGCGGCGCATCCGGGTTCTCGGACTTTTTCGAAACGCTGTTCGGCCAGGGCTTCCAGGCTGGCGATTTCGGCGGCCACAACCCCTTCGGCGGCCAGCCGGCACGGCCATCGCCGCAAACCGCTCGCATTTCCGTGTCGCTGGAAGACGTGTTCAACGGCGTCAAGCGACGCCTGACGGTCAATGACGCCGGCGGCGCGCGCCAGATCGATGTCCAGATCCCCAAGGGTGTGCGGTCGGGACAGAAGATTCGCCTGACCGGTCAGGGGCGCCTGGGCGCCGGTGGTCAGCGCGGCGATCTGCTACTGGAGGTCGACATTCAGCCCCATCCGGTGTTTGAGCTGGACGGTCGCGACGTGCGCGTCACCGTCCCGATCACGCCCTGGGAGGCCGGTCTGGGCTCCAAGCTGGAGGTCGCCACGCTGGGTGGCACGGTCACGCTGAAGGTTCCGCCGGGCGCACGGACCGGACAGTCGCTGCGGCTGCGCGGGCGCGGCCTGCCCGGCAATCCCGCAGGGGATCAGCTGGTGACCCTGCAGATTCAGACTCCGCCGGCGAACACCAAGGAAGAGAAGGATTTCTACGAGAAAATGGCGGCCGCGTTCTCGTTCAACCCCCGCCGGGAGCATGGTCGGGCGTAGACTGAGCGGATCGGTTCGGCGTCCAGGCTTCAGGGAGTGCCATGGATCCGTTGAATACAGCCCCGAATGTCCTGGCGATCGTCTCCCTGGGGATGGCCCTGGCGTTCGTGCTGTCCGACCGTCGCTCCGTCACCAGCCGCATGCTCGCCTGCGCCCTGGCGAGCATCGCCGCATCAATTTACGTCAACACCGCGTGGATCGAACCCGTCCCGCCCGATGAGCTGGGACCCTGGGCCGGGATCGGCGCCCTGACCGACGCTGCAGCGATGATCTTCAGCGCACAATGGCTGCTGCAGATTCGTCGCACCATTCCGGCGGGCGATCTCGACACCCGCGTCGGCGACTGGCTGGTCCGCATCGCCCAGTTCTGGTCCCTGCTCTACCTCGCCCTCGGCGTCTTCGCCTACCAGCTGCGGGCCGAATACTTCCTCACCGGGCTGTCCGATGGCTGGGGACTGCCACCGCTGGAGTTCATGATCTTCGCCGCACCGTTGCTGATGGCGATGCTCAGTATGGCGTTCGTGATCCGGCTGATCATGTTCCGCCGTCCGGAGTATTCGGAATCGGTGCGGTTGATCGGGTTCCTCATCGGCGCGCCGCTGATCGCGCTGGGCCTGGTTGTTGGTCAGGACATCGCCGCGTACACGACCTCGGTAGGCCTGATGATCCTGCTGGTCGGCGCGGTGCAGTTCCACGTTCTGGAAGGCCAGAAAGGTGCGTTCATGGGGCGTTTTCTGGCGCCGCAGGTCGCCGAGCTGGTCCGCCGCGAGGGACTCAAGCGGACGATGGGCAGCGACACGGTGCAGCTGTCCGTGGTTGCCTGTGATGTCAGGGGGTTCACCGGCTATGCGGAAGCGATCCCGTCGGAACGTGTCATCCGTGGCCTGCGCAGCTATTACGACCGCGTCGGCGAGATCGCGGCCCGCCACGGCGCCACGATCAAGGACTATGCCGGCGACGGTGTGCTGATGCTGGTCGGCGCACCGCTGCCCTGTGACAACCATGCGCAGATCGCCGTTGCCCTCGCGCGGGATTTGCAGCGCGAGATCGCCCCGATGCTGGAGCAATGGTCACTCGCCCACCACCAGCTCGGCTTCGGTATCGGCGTCGCAACCGGCGAGGCCACCGTGGGTATCGTCGGCGGCGCCTCGCGGCTCGAGTACGCCGCGGTCGGCGCCGTGGTCAACCGGGCGGCACGGCTTTGCGACGCGGCGCGGTCCGGAGAGGCGCTGCTGGACGCCGCCACCCATGCCGAGATTCAGCCCCAGCACCAGTACAACCTCAGGGACTCCGGCCAGCGCCAGCTCAAGGGCATCGACACACCCGTCGCGACCTACGCGATCCACCGGGCCTGATCGCCGTCCACGGCTGCCGACGCCCCGCCCTGCGCCGAAAGTCGACTGGCCTTCTCCGACGGAATCGGTCAGTCTCCGCGCCCCGACCACGCAGGAATTCCAAGGATCGTGAGCAGTTTTGCGTTGTTGCTGGGCGCGCTGGCGCTGGGCTACCTGTTCGCAAACCGGCGGTGGATGCCCGCCGACTCACCCGCCGTGCTCAATGCCTGGGTGATTCGCATCGCCCTGCCCGCGCTGGTCCTGGTCCAGATTCCCAAGATTCCGTTTCAGCCGGAGCTGCTGTTCGCCGCCGCCGGACCGTGGATGGTGGCGCTGGGCGCCTGTGTGGTCGTACCGCTCACGGGCCGCCTGCTGCGCTGGGATCGCGGACGCACCGGCGCGGTGTTGCTGACCTGCGGGCTCGGCAACACCGCGTTCATGGGTCTACCGATGATCCAGGCGCTGTTCGGCCGCGACGCCATCGGCACCGCGGTGATCTCCGACCAGCTCGGCTCGTTCATGATGCTGTCCACGCTCGGGGTGCTGATCGCGGCGCTCTACAGCGGCCAGCAGATTCACGCCCGTGCCATCGCCCGGCGTGTGGTGCTGTTCCCGCCGTTCATCGCGCTGATCGCCGCCTTCGTGGTCGGCGCGCTGGGTGGCTGGCCCGCATGGATCGAGTATGTGCTCGACCGGCTCGCCGAAACGCTGACCCCGGTCGCCCTGTTCACGGTCGGCTTCCAGATGCGATTCGGCGACGTCTGGCGCCTGCGCCTGCCGATCGCCGCCGGCCTGACCTGGAAGCTGCTGCTCGCGCCGGCGCTGGTGCTCGGCGTCGGCATGGCGCTTGGCATCACCGGTCAGCTGCGGGACGTCACGGTCACGCAGTCGGCCATGGCGCCGATGATCACCGCGGGCATCATGGCAGCCGACGCCAGGCTGGAACCACCGCTGGCGACGGCCATGCTCGCGGCCGGCATCGCATTGTCGTTCCTGACCGTGCCGCTGTGGACGCTGATGCTCTAGGGAAGCACTGATTTATTCACGCCGCCAAGTTGCCGCCTGAAATGAGGCCAGGCAAGGCGCGAGGAGAGAAGTTTGGTCATTCCAAATAACCGACGAGTAACGCCG
>NZ_CAXFCL010000030.1:0-7480 GCF_964000955.1 uncultured Abyssibacter sp. | reverse complement strand
TCCCGGGCGCCCTTTCTTTTCGCCGGTTTTCTTTGGGCGTACAAAGAAAATCGGCTCGCCCGGCAGGGCGAAACCTGCTGAGGCCAGAACCACCCCAAGTAAACTCCACACCCGAACACGAACGACGCCACCCCGTCCCCCTCATGCCCGACACCCCCGCCATCGATTGGTCCCAGGTCGAATCCCGCCAGCGCCACCGCTTCAGACGCGATCTGAAACGCGCGAAACAGGCGGCGGATCGGGACGAGCTGATCGCGCGAATCCAGGCCTCCGCCCAGCGGGTCGCGGCGCGCCGATCCGCGCAGCCGGTGGTGCAACTCGCCCCCGACCTGCCCGTCACCCAGCGCGCCGACGACATCCGCGCGGCGATTCGTGACCACCAGGTCATCGTTGTCACCGGCGACACCGGGTCGGGCAAGACGACGCAGTTGCCGAAGATATTGCTGGACATGGGCTACGGCGCAGCCGGGCTGATCGGCCACACGCAGCCGCGGCGACTGGCGGCGCGCAGCGTGGCGCAGCGGATTGCCGAGGAGCTGGGGCAAACGCCCGGCGGGCTGGTCGGCTTCCAGACGCGGTTCGACGATGCGATTTCGGACGACAGCCAGATCAAGCTGATGACGGACGGCATTCTGCTTGCCGAAACACGGCGCGACCGCTTTCTCAATCGCTACGAGGCGATCATCGTCGACGAGGCGCATGAACGCAGCCTCAACATCGACTTTCTGCTGGGCTATCTCAAGCGCATCCTGCCCAAGCGGCCTGATCTCAAGCTGGTGATCACCTCCGCCACCATCGATCCGGAGCGGCTCAGCGCGTTCTTCGACGACGCGCCCATCGTCGCCGTCGAGGGCCGCACCTACCCGGTGGAACTGCGCTACGCCCCGCCGGAGGACAGCGACGATCTGCCCGAGGCGATCTGGCGATCGGTGCAAACCCTGTGGCGCGAGGCCGCCGGTGACGTGCTGGTGTTTCTGCCCGGGGAGCGGGACATCCGCGACACCGACCAGCATCTGAGCCGCGCGCTGGCGCATTCCCGCTTTTCCGGTGCGGAGGTGCTGCCGCTTTACTCCCGGCTGACGCGCAGCGCCCAGGACGCGATCTTCAAGCCCAGCCGCGGCCGGCGCATCGTGCTGGCGACCAACGTCGCCGAAACCTCGCTGACCGTGCCCGGCATCCGCTACGTGATCGACAGCGGGCTCGCGCGCATCTCCCGCTATTCCACCGCTGCGCGGGTGCAGCGTCTGCCGATCGAACCCGTGTCGCAGGCAAGCTGCAAACAGCGCATGGGCCGCTGTGGCCGCGTCTCGGAAGGCATCTGCGTCCGCCTGTTCGACGAGGACGATTTCAACAACCGGCCCGCGTTCACCGATCCGGAAATCCGCCGCACCAATCTCGCCAGCGTGCTGCTGACCATGGCGGACTTGCAGCTCGGCGACATTGAAGCCTTCCCCTTCATTGATCCGCCGGAAGGCCGCTACATCCGCGACGGCATGCGGCTGCTCCAGATGCTGGAGGCCATGGACGAGCGCGGGCAGATCACGGCGCTGGGCCGCCAGCTCGCGCGCCTGCCCCTGGACCCGCGCATTGCCCGCGCGCTGATCGCCGGTCAGGCCGCGGCGATTGGGCCCGCGGTGCGCGTGCTCTGCGCCGGACTGACCATCCAGGACCCGCGCGAACGCCCCGCGGACAAGCGCCAGGCCGCGGACGAGGCGCAGCGCGAGTTTCTCGACAAGCAGTCGGACTTCGTCAGCCTGCTGAAGCTGTGGGATGCCTTCCAGCTGGCCAAGCGCGACGAATCCGGCAACGGCCTGCGCCGCTGGTGTCACCGGCATTTCATCCACTTCATGCGCATGCGCGAGTGGGAGGACCTGGTGCGTCAGCTCCGGCAGATCGAGCGCGATCTGAACTGGCCGGCCGCCCCGGCCAAGGGCACGCTGGCGGAGACCGATGTCCGCGCACTGCATCAGGTCGTGCTGTCCGGCTTCATCGACCAGATCGGCGTGCACGACGAACGCGGCGAGTACATCGGCGCACGCAACCGCAAGTTCCGCATCTTTCCCGGTTCCGGTGTCGCGAAGGCCTCGCCACGCTGGATCGTCGCCGGCGAGATTCTGGAGACCTCACGTCTGTACGCCCATCAGGTCGGCAAGGTCGAACCCGAATGGATCGAGGCCGCCGGTGCCCACCTGCTGACGCGTGAGCAATACGACCCGCGCTGGTCGGTCAAGTCCGGCCGTGTGGAGGCAACCGAACGTGTGCGCCTGTTCGGCCTGCCCCTGGCCGATGGCCGCAAGGTGGACTTCGGCCGCATCGATGCCGCAACCGCGCGTGAGCTGTTCATCCGCGAGGCGCTGATCCCGCACCGGCTGTCGCGCGATACGCGCCGCGATCCGGTGTTTCTCGCCCACAACCGCGAATTGGTCGAGTCCATCGCCGAACAGGAGGCCCGCTTCCGCCGCCGCGACCTGCTGGTGGACGAGGTCACCCAGTTCGCGTTCTACGACGAGCGCCTGCCCGCCGACGTCCATGATCGGGCTGGCCTGCTGCGCTGGTTGAAAACCAACGACGACGCCGCGTTGCGCTTCGACGAGGCCACGCTGCTGCGCCACGCCGGGCTGAGCCTGCCGGAGCAGGACTATCCGGAGACGCTGGCCATCGGCTCGACCCGCGTCGCGCTGCGTTACCACTTCGAACCCGGCCATCCGGAGGACGGCATCACCGCGGTGGTGCCGCTGCCGCTGCTGAACCAGATCCATCCGGCTCAGGCGGACTGGCTGGTCCCCGGGATGCTGGAGGATGCGATCACCGAGCGCCTCAAGGCGCTGCCGAAATCGATCCGGCGCAAGATCGTGCCGGTGCCCGACACCGCGCGACGGCTGCGCGAAACCCTGGATTTCGGCGAGGGCGTGCTGCCCACGGTGCTCCGGGAGGCGCTGCACCGGATGACCGGAGCGCCGTTGCCCGCGGATGTGTGGCAGGACTACGAGCCGACGCCGCATCTGCGCATGCGCTTCGAGGTCATCGGCGACGACGGCGGGGTGCTGGCCGCCGGCCGCGATCTCGATGCCCTGCGCGATCAGCTCGGCGCACAGGCTCGCGAAGCGGTGCAGACCGTGCCGGACGACGGTTTCGCCCGCAGCGGTCTGACCACCTGGGATGTCGGCGACCTGCCGGACACGGTCCGGCTGGACCACGGTGGCGTCGCCTTCAACGCCATTCCCACCCTGGTGGATCGCGGCCAGTCGGTGGACCTGGAACTGGTGGACGATGCCGACAAGGCCGCCCGCTGGCACCGCCAGGGGGTGATCCGGCTGCTGCGCCTGGCACTAAGCCAGCAGGCGCGTTTCCTCAAACGCGAGCTGGACGACCTGAAGCTGCTGGCCGCGGCGAAGCTGCCCGAACCACCGCCGGCCGCGCTCGCACCCGCCGGCCTGCACGAGCGTCTGCTGCGCGATCCCGAGCCGGTGCTGTTCGCCGATCTGCTGGAAACCGTGATTCATCAGCGCATGGAGACCACCCCGCGCACGCAGGCCGACTTCGAGGCCCTGGTCGATACCGTGCGTACCCACGCGGTGGCGGACGGCCTGGCGATCTGGACCCGCGTCGCGCCGGCGCTGCGCCGCTGGCTGGACGTGCAGAAGCGGCTGGGTCGCAATATTCCGCTGCCGTGGATGCCGGCGGTGGGCGACATCCGTGATCAGCTCGATCATCTGGTGTTCGGCGGCTGCCTGCGCTGCCTGCCCGACCCGAGACATCTGGACCGCTACCTGAAAGCGGTCGAGATGCGCCTGGACAAGCTGGCGCAGGAAGACATCACCCGCGACAAGGAACGCGCGCGACCGGTGCAGCGCTACTGGAACCGCTACAAGGATCTGGCGGCCCGCGCCGCGCGACGCGGCGAGCCGCCGGAGGCACTGATCAACCTGCGCTGGATGATCGAGGAGTTCCGGGTACAGGTCTTCGCGCAGCCGCTGGGCACATCGATGAAGGTCTCGGAAAAGCGCCTGGACGCCGCGATCGCGGCGCTCTGAGCCGCGCCGGGATCAGCCGTAACCCGCGGCGGAGCCCAGCACGTCATCCGCGTACAGATTGATCCGCGTGATGATGTCGTAGCGCTCGTCATCACTCAGCTCGAAGCCCTTGAGCGTATCCATCAGATGGTCGACAAAGCGCTGCAAATGCGTGCGTTCCAGATGCAGATGCTGGTGCGCGTGAATCAGCGGCCGGCCCGAATACTGAACCGGCCCGCCCAGCGCCGCGCTGAACAGCTCGACCTGCATGCGCCGGATCCGCTCCATCGATGCACCGTCGAAGAACGGGCCGAGTTCCGGATCGGACAGGATGGCGTGGTAGAAATGCTGGATCAGGGTGCCGATCCCGTCCATCCCACCCACGCGATCGAACAGCGTAGGCTCGGACGGCGTGCGCGGTGTCTCGTCGGTCACGGGGGCTCTCCGTTCGGGTCTGTCCCGACCGTGCCGGAAGCCGGCGGACCGCTTGTTGATCCAGATCAGTGTTGCACCCGCCGATCGTCGGATCGGTGCAATCCGACAACCTGCTCACCGACCACGCCCTTATCTGGCGCGTTTCCCGCGCCCCCGCACGTGGTTGAAAGAGGACCTCTACGACGGGGTCGAGGCGGCCAGCAAGGCGTCCAGCGCCTGACGCATCTCGGCGTCTTCCATGGTCACGCTCAGCGTTCCGCTCTCGGTGCCATCCGGTTGCAACAGCACGACCCATCCAGTGGAGCGATTCTCGGAGTAGAGCTTGGAAAAACCCCTCGCCTTCGCCAGTGCCGCACCGGCGGAACGACCTTCGTCGGTCGTGTAGTCCACGCGCAGAAACTCGATCCGGTCCCCGTAGTCCGCCTTCAACGCAGCCAGCTTGGGCTTCATCAGCTTGCAGTTCAGGCACCAGTCGGCGTGAAACAGCACGGCGGCGGGCTGTTGGTCCTGAGCCTGCGCGGGGGCGACCACGCCCGTGAGCAGAAGTCCGAGCGCCAGCAGCGCGCCAGTGAGCAGACGGTTCATGTGCATTCCCTTGCGGTTCGGTGATTAGAAGGACCGGAGCATAGCGGCGAAACGATGTCCGCCGCCGTGCGGCCGATCCCAGTTCATTGTCGCGCCGCGAGCCGCCGGCGCCGGCGGCCCCATCCGGCGACCAACAGGACACCCAGCAAGGCCCAGGGCATCGCGCCGGAGGATCCGCTCGGGGCGGCGACGTCATCATCGGTCGGATCCGGGTCGCTCGGATCGCCGGGCTCGCCACCACCAACCGCGCCCTTCTCGCAGGCGTCTCCGGTGCCGTCGGCATCCATGTCGGACTGATCGGTATTCGGAGTCACCGGACAGTTGTCGATGTCATCGGTCACGGTATCGTCGTCGCTGTCCTGCGGACTGCCATCACCCACATCGGCGGTCAGCGCGATGGTGGAGTCACAGTAGAGATAGGGGTCCGGACTGGGCGCGTTCATGAACGTCTGGCTGTCCACCGTCACGGTGTCCCAGTACAGCTTGCGGGTTGCGATCAGGCCGTTCTGGAATTCGCAGAATCCGGAGCCCTTGGTCTCGACCTCACCTTCGGCGACACCCAGCAGGGCCAGGGTCTTGGCGACCACTTCGGCCTCGTCGGCGGGTGAAATCACGCCCCAGCCGACCTGGACCCAGGCCGCCTCGTCGATGATCGGCGCGGCCATTTCACCCACGCCCAGCGTGGGGTCGTAGTCGTTGATACCGGGCACCCAGGCTGCCTCTTCCAGCGCGCGACGCAGTTCCCAGTTGGTGATGGTCACCGGCTCGCCGTCGACGATACCGGCCGCCATCAGCGGTCGACCGTTGCCGATGTAGGCACCGCCCAGGTAGCTCAGCGTGCGCCGGGCTTCCAGCAGAATCTTCGATGCCGTGCCGGCCGAACGCGGGGTCGCGAAGCTGGTGCCGCCGACCCCGTCGTCATAGCCATCCTCGCACTCGGCGCAGTAAGGGAGCGTCTGGGTGAAATCGGCGATGAAATCCGGGAAGGTGCCGGAAACAATCTGCCGGCCGTTGGAGGAATCACCGGGCTCGTTGTCCTGGGTTTCCTCGAAGCCGGCGATGCCCACACTCCACCACGGTCCACAGGTCGAGTCCTGGATCGCGGGCGACGGCGAGTTGTCGCAGGCACCGAAATGCAGCTTGCCCCAATCGTAGGTTCCGACGAAGCTGTCGGTCAGGTGATCGGTGCTCGGGATGCTGCCAATGGCGCCATAGCTGGTGGATACGAAGTCGATGGCCGGATGCGTCATCGCGAAGGTCTCGCTGGCATCGGAAATGCCCTCGACGAACACCAGCACCGCCTCCGGGTTGGCGAACAGCACCGCCGCGGACGTGCCGACACCATGCGTGTCGCTCTCGCTGTCCGGCAGGAACAGGCGGCTGCCCGCGCCAAACGACTTCGCCAGCACGTTGGTCCCGACGAACCAGACCATGTCGCAGGCCGCCGCCTGCTCCCACAGGCCACGGTCGATATCCGCCTGATAGTCGGCGGCGAAGTCGCCGGTCCGCGTCAGTTCGAGCGAGCACTCCGGTCCGATTGCGAAGTCCTGCAGCAGCGGCAAACTCACCGCGGACGGCTCGGAGCCGGCCGGATAGATCGGGCTGCCCGCGTGGTAGAACGCGTGATAGGGGTTCACGCCGGAATCAATCACGCTGACCACCACGCGCGGCACGTCGGTGAGCGGCAGGCTCGCCGGGTAGCCGGTCCCCGGGCCCGCGGCACCACCTTCGCCGCCACCGCCGGCGTTGAGGCCGATCAGCTCCACGGTCCCGGCGTAGCTGTTCAGGAACACCGTGTAAGGCAGGATCACGACCGTGTACTCGCTGGTTCCGGCGACCGCCGCGAATTCCGTCGACTCGGCCCCCGACGCGGTGGCGGACGACGCCACCTCGGTGCCGCCGGCATCATTGACGTAGAGATCGTAGTCGCCCCCGCTGTCGAACTCCGCCGTGATGGAGACGCGAATCTTCAGATCCGGGTAGGTGCTCAGCACGTCGGCCGGAAGATCCACGGTCAACGCGAATTCATCGCAATCAATCGTGCCGGTGACGCAGACGCCGGTGACGTTCGCGGCGGCATCGGTGCTGCCGGAAAACTCCAGAACGGGCGTCTCCAGCGACAACGTGCCGGACGCCGGCGTGGTCTCGAAGGCGACCGCGGGGGCCGAAAGCAGCAAGGCGGTGGCCAGGCTGAGCGTGGCCGAGAGGGAACCGAGCAATCTGATCATGGTGTGACGTCCGTCGAAACGCGGTTGGCCCCGTCCGTGGGCAAACGTGCAATCCCTGGCGTCGCGGAAATGAAGTTGGCATCGCGGGAGCAAATGCCGTACCAGATGAGACCAATCTAGGGGATTTTCAGCCCGCGCCGCCCGCTCGCGCCGACCAGTGGAGCCCGCGCATGGGCTGCCGGTGCCTGTCGGGCATCACGCGTCGTTCAGAAAAACGCC
>NZ_CAXFCL010000029.1:0-4762 GCF_964000955.1 uncultured Abyssibacter sp. | reverse complement strand
CTATTTCCGCGACCTGTCAGCGCGCAAGGCGCAACGTGATGCGTTCGCCGCGCAGCTGGAGATCGCGATCGAACACCATCTGCCGGTGTTCCTGCATCAGCGGGAAGCGCACGCCGATTTCCTGCCGATGCTTTCGGAGTACCGGCGGTCGCTGGTGGACTGCGTCGTGCACTGTTTCACCGATACGGCGGCTGCGCTCGACGACTATCTGGCCCTGGACTGCCACATCGGCATCACCGGCTGGATCTGCGATGAGCGACGCGGACAACACTTGCTTCACTGTGTCGGCGACATCCCGCACGACCGCTTGATGATCGAGACCGACGCCCCCTACCTGCTACCGCGCACGATCCGCCCGAAACCGAAAACCCGTCGCAACGAACCCATGCATCTGGGCGAGATCGCCAACACCATCGCCACGGCAACCGGGCAGGAACCCGCGGCGGTTCAAGCGTCGACAACCGCCACGGCCAGACGTTTTTTCCGCCTGGCTGGCTAGCGCATCGACCGTAGCCGAATGGCGACCAGCGCCGCGACGGCCGCGGTGGGCAGAAATGCCGTGACCACCGGCGAGAGCCCATAGATCAGGCCGGTACTCGATGTCACCTCATTGATCAGATAGAAGCCGACGCCGAACAGCACGCCGACAAACAGGCGCTGACCGGCGCCACCCTGTCGCAGCGAACCGGTGACGAACGGCACCGCCACCAGCATCATCACGATCACCGTGATCGGCGTGGCCAGCTTGCGCCAGAACGCGAGAGCCGAGCCTTCGACATCCAGGCCGTTGCTCTCCAGATAGTCCATGTAGCGCCACAATCCCCAGGCGGACAGACTCTCCGACTCCAACACGAACAGGCGCAGCACGTCGGGGGTGAGATCGGGCGTCAGATCAGTCGGCCAGGGCTCCTGGTCGGCCGTCTCCACCTGGATTTCATCCTCCAGAAAACGTGTGCGCCGGACGCCGTTGAAGGTCCAGTGATCCTCGTCGTACTCCGCCGATTCGATCGCGATGGCCGCGTCCAGGCTGCCGTCCTCACCCAGTCGGAACAGCTCGACCTGGCGAATCTCCCGCTCGCTCAACAATTCGCCGATAAAGACGAAATGCCGGCCATCGCGCAGCCAGACACCGTCCTTGCTGCCCCTTGCGCTCTCGCCGTAGCGCGCCACGCTGCGAATCTCGTCCGCCAGCGGCGTGGTGACCGGTACCAGGAACTCGCCCAGCGCGAATGCCAGCATGCCGATCGCGACACCCGCCTTGGCCACGCCCCAGGCCAGGCGGGTCACGGAAATTCCCGCGGCCCGCATCGCGACGAGTTCGGAATTGGCCGCCAGCGCGCCCAGCCCCATCAAGGTGCCGAGCAGCGCGATCACCGGGAACATCACATACACCGTCTCCGGTATCTGCAACGCCACGTATTGCAGAATCGGGCCAATCCCGTACTGCCCGCGCCCCAGGTCCTCGAGTTCCGTCACGAAGGTGATGAACGTCGAGATCGCCAGCAGCGCGGCGCCGACGACCAGCGTCAGCGTGAAGACGGACTGGCGCAGATAGGCGTCGACGCGTTTCATGCGGCGCGCCGCCCCGGCATCCGCAGCCTGCCGTCCCGATAGAGATAGAGCCACACCACGGCGAGCGCCACCAGCATGTGCACCCACCACATGCCGAGCCAGGCCGGGATCAGGCCCTTGCCCACCCAGGCCTGCGCCACGCCCAGCACATTGACGTAACCGATGTAGGCGGCGATCCCGAGAATCAGCTTGGCGTAGCGACCCTGGCGTGGCGAAGTGTGGGCCAGCGGAACGGCCAGCAACGCGAGCAGCAGCACCGTGATCGGTGAGGAGGCCCGCCATTGCAACTCGGCGATATCCTCGGCCTGGGCGGAGGCCAGCAGATCCGTCGTCGCGGCGATCTTTCGCTTGCCGACCTCGTAGACGAAACTCGGGGCCGGGAACCGGAACCCGTTGTCGGCGAAGGACAGCACGCTGAATGCCGCCTCTCCGGGCTGCCCTTCGTAGCGGTAGCCATCACGCAGTGCCAGGGTACGATCCCCGGAATCCGCATCGATGGACTCCTGGCCCTGCTGGGCAATCAGCACACCCGCCCTCGCCTCGCCGAAGCTGCGCACGAAAATCTGCTCCATCGTCCCCTGCGCCGCATCCCGCCTCTCCACGTAGAACACGGCCGGGACGCCGGGAATGGTTCGGAACTGCCCCGGCTCGAACGCGGAAAACGCGATCTCCTGCTGCGCACGCTTGATCAAGTAATCGGCGGTACGCCCGGCCCAGGGAGACAGCGCAAAACTGAGAATCGCGGTCAATGCCGCCAGGGCGATGCCGAGCCGGATGAACGGTCGGTAAAGCGTGCCGAGACTGACACCGCAGGCAGCAATCGCGGCCATTTCGCTGTCGCGGTACAGACGCCCCAGCGCCAGCATCACGGCCAGCAGCAACGAGACCGGAATCAGGATCACCAGATATTGGACGCTGGAAAGCGCCACCACCTGCAAAAGCAGCGTTTCCGGCAACTCGCCGCTGGCCGCAAGACCCAGGAAGCGGGCAAAACGCGTGGAAAGCATGATCGCCAACAGCACCAGGGTCACCGCGACCCAGGTCAGACCGGCCTCGCGAAACAGATAGCGATCGAGAATCAGCGGACGCATTCAGCGGTCATCAAGAGTTGAGGTCGTTGTTCAGACTGGATCAGGTGATGAAAAAAAGCCGAACCAGCAGGGAAACACTGACTGATTCGCATCACCAAGACGGAGCCGGTGGTCGCGCAAGACAAGGCGGAGCGAGTGCCGCTTGGTCACTCCAAGAAAGCGAGCGACAACGCAGGATTGCGGGACCACCGGCCCGTTCCATGCGGATTGCGCCTGAAATTTGGCCACGCGGCGTTGCTCGTCGTTCATATGGATGGACCATACATCTCTCCTCGCGCCTTGCCTGGCCAAATTTCAGGAAACAACTTGGCGATGCGAATCAGTCAGTGTTTCCCTAGAATGAGGCGCAACGGCTGGAAAGCCGGAAAACGGTTAGTCCCGTCATCAGCTCGATGCCCGGAGGCTCGAAACGCTGATCCCGAAGCCGACGCTCCTTGGAGGGTCGGCTGCTGCATTTGTGTCAGTTTAATACCAAGGAGAAAGGACGACACATGGAATACTTTGTCAAGAGTGGCCATCCCGAGAAACAGCGTGTCGGCTGCGTTGTCGTCGGCGTGTTCGACCGCCGCAAGACCTCGATCCCCGCCGGTACGCTGGACCACGTGAGCGCGGGAGCCATCGGCAGTGTCATGCGTCGTGGCGACATGGACGGCAAGCTCGGCCAGACGCTGATGCTCCACAACCTGCCCAACATGTTCTGCGACCGCGTGCTGCTGGTCGGCATGGGCAAGGAGCGCGACCTGGACGACGCAAACTTTCGCGGCGCCTGCACGGCGGCGGCGAAGGCGCTGAAGAAGTGCGGCGCCAAGGACGCGGTGAGCTACCTGACCCACGCCAACGTCAAGGGCCGCTCGCATGGCTGGAAGGTCAAGCAGGCGGCACTGGTCACCGAAGCCGCGTTCTACAGCTTCACCGAATGCCGGGGCGAGGAAGCACGTGCTGGCATCGAGAGTCCGAAGATCGAGCGTCTCACCTTCGACGTCCCCCGCCGCAGCGACCTCGATGAAGGTGAGGTCGGACTGACCGAAGCACTGGGCATCGCCAAGGGTGTCACCACCGCACGCCGGCTGGGTGATCTGCCGGGCAACATCTGCACCCCGACTTTCCTGGCCGAACACGCGAAGCAGCTCGCCAAGGACTACGGCAAGATCAAGACGCGCGTGCTGGAAGAAGCCGAGATGGAAGAACTCGGCATGGGCGCCCTGCTCTCCGTCTCCCGGGGCAGCCGCCAGCCGGCCAAGCTGATCATCATGGAATACATGAACGGGCCGAAGAACCAGAAGCCCGTGATCTTCGTCGGCAAGGGTCTGACCTTCGACGCCGGCGGCATCAGCATCAAGCCCGGCCCGAAGATGGACGAGATGAAGTACGACATGTGCGGCGGCGCCTCGGTATTCGGCGCGATGCACGCGCTGGCCGAACTCGACCTGCCCATGAACGTGGTCGGCATCGTCCCCAGTTCCGAGAACCTGCCGGACGGCGACGCCAACAAGCCGGGCGACATCGTCACCAGCATGTCGGGCATCACCATCGAGATTCTGAACACCGACGCCGAGGGCCGGCTGATCCTCTGCGACGCACTCACCTACGCCGAGCGCAACTACGACGCCGACGTCATCGTCGACATGGCCACGCTGACCGGCGCCTGCGTCGTCGCGCTGGGTGCGCACGCGACCGGGCTGTTCTCCAACCAGTCCTCGCTCGCGCGGGCGCTGCTGGGCGCCGGCGAGTCGATTTACGACCGCGCCTGGGAAATGCCGCTGTGGGAGGACTACCAGAAGCAGCTCAAGAGCCCGTTCGCCGATGTCGCCAACATCGGCGGCCCGGGGGCTGGCGCGATCACCGCCGCCAGCTTCCTGCATCGCTTCATGCGCAAGCAGAAATGGGCGCATCTGGACATCGCCGGCACGGCCTGGACCAGCGGCGGCGCCACCAAGGGCTCCACGGGTCGACCGGTGGGACTGCTGGTGCAGTTTCTGCTCGATCGGCTGGAGAAGCAGAAGGCGGCCTGACCGGCTCGCAGACCCTTCGCGGTATCCAAAGGCCGGCAGCAATCGCTGCCGGCCTTTTTTGTCGCGGACGGTCGGCATGACGCGATG
>NZ_CAXFCL010000028.1:0-4447 GCF_964000955.1 uncultured Abyssibacter sp. | reverse complement strand
GCGAGTACCGCACTTGCTGTCTTCCCATCGCTCCATCCTCTCAAGCTTTGGAGCCTCCGAGAAACCCGGGGCGGTTCACCCTGAACGATGTCTCGTGCCTCGCGGCCAATCAGGTCAATGAGTTGCGCAGCGAATTCCAACGGGAGGAGCGTGAGATAGACGTGCTGATTGCCTCGGCCATTGCCATCAAGTGGTGCGTACCGTGTCGGCATCACCGGCCGTAGGTGCTCGATGTGAGCAGCCGGTCGAATTGATGTTTGAAGTTCATGGAAACGAACATCAACGCGCCAGCCGATGTTGTTCCAGTAGGCGCCGGTGGTTCCGAATTCGGATGGTTTGGGTGCTTCGTAGGCGTAGTTGCCCGCGATCCCGATTGCCGGTATCCGTGTGTCGGCGAATGAGAAGATGACGTCGCCGGGGGCGACTTCCCGCATCATGTCGTAGAACGCGTTGCGGTGATTGTTTGCCTTCCGCTTGGGCGACCACAGGTAGCCGCCCGGCACTTCATGCCGGTAGGTCTGATTCTGGTTGACCCACCAGTAGCGCAATTGCGACAACTCCGCCTGATTGTTTTGTTGATGCTACGCCACAGGGGAGCTTCATGTCGGCTACCAAGCTAGTGCAGGTTTTCTGTCTGATCGACATCGCCGTCACCGGCTGGCTCGCCTTGCCGGGTCTCAGCCAATACCTGTTCACGCTCGTCTACTGGCTGGGCACCCAACTCGGTTTTGCCACGGTCGCCCCCGACTTCGCGCCGGTGCACTGGCTGATGATCAACTTGGCTGGTGGATTGGGTGTGCTGTGGAACACGGCCCGGTTGCTGGACCCGAGCTGGCGGCTGCATCGGGTGGATGCCTGGGCGCGGCTTTGGGTGGGTGGCTTGATTGCGGCGTATGTCGTGGGCGGTGGGGTCACGCCGGTGCTGCTGGCGTTCGTGGCGACGGAGGTTTTGGGGAGCGCGTGTTTCTTTGCGTCGCGGCGTCGCGTCTGAATTGGAAGCAGTGACGTTTGTTGACGATGGGTAGATGCGTCCGGAACGTTGAGATCTCCTCGAACGCGGAGGACGCATGAGCCACGATCATCCCCTCGGTATTTCGGAGCTGGCGGCCCAGCATCTATGGGACTGGCTGACCGAGCGCGAGCGGTTTTCGATGCGGGAGTTGTACGAGCAGATCGACAGTGCTCGCGTACCGGAGCGCATCCGCCGCAATGTCGCGTACACGCTGATCTATCGGGCGAAGAAGGCGGGGTTGTTCGTGGAGTCCGGTAGTGGGGAGGGTGGGGAGCAGGTGTTCGCTCGGCCGGCATCCTGAACCGGCGTGCGAGGCGCAGCAGGCTGCAATGGTTGTGATGCCCCGCGGAGGTGTTCTTCGCCGCTCTCCATGTGCGGGCGGATTGTTCTTCAGCCCCTGTTCTTCTGGGTTTGGTTCTCGTATTTTCTATTTTTAAGGAGATATATGGGGACTAGTCGTATATACCCTCCATAAAATCAATAAATATTCCAACAATCGACGCATATTTATGTGTTTCTTCGAGCATGAGGGCTAATAATCCCAGGCAGATTGATTAGGGAATTACTTACCTTTTCCGAAGTAAATTTTACTATTCATGATGGGCCGAAGGTTCGGCTAGAGTTGAGCTCTATATCACCAGATAGGTGATGGGTGGGCAGGATGGGGCGGACCGGCCTCATGCCTGTTCCGGTCCCGTCCGGTCGTTCGTCTCCCCAAGGTTCTCGACCCGCTCCGTCCCGACGCTGGTGGACTGGTTCACGCTTGTACTCGGATAACACATGAAAGCTTTGCTTGACCGTCTGCAGTTCACCTCGGTGTTGGTCTGCGCCACGCTGATTTCCCTCGTGCTCACCGGCTGTTCCGATGACAAGGATCCGGTGCCGGGTGTGGCGCCCGCGGTGACGTTCTCGACGCCGGTCAGGGAAGTCGAATCGGGCGCGATCATCACGCTGGTCTGGGAAGCCCCGACTGCGCGCGCCTGCATCGGCAGCGGCGATGAGTTCAACAGTGGCTGGAACGGGCCGCTGCCGGCGACGGGCCATGGCCAGATTGTCGTGCCGACGACACCGGGTACCTACACGTATGTCCTCACCTGCGAGAACGGCGGGGAGGAAACCTCCGAGAGCGTGACCATCGAGGTGGCGGCCGCGGGGCCCCTGGTGACGCTGGCGCCGGCCCAGCAGACGGTGCGGTCCGGCGAGACGGGCACGCCGCTGGTGTGGTCCGCGCCCGGCGCCGACTCCTGCATCGCCCTGGGTGACGATCCGCAATGGACAGGCCAGCAGCTGGCGACGTCCGGCAGTTTCACCTTCGATCTGGACACCGCGGGCATCTATACCTACTCGCTTAGCTGTGATGACGAGTACGGCGGCATCGGCACCGCGACGGCCGTAGTCGTCGTGACGTCCGCGGGGCCGGAGCTGACCCTGTCGACGGATCCGTCGCAGATTTCCGTGGGCCAGACCGCGACGCTGAGCTGGACGACCAGCGAGGACACCGTCTCCTGCATCGCGACCGGTGACGACGCGGCGTGGACCCAGACAACGCCGTCCGCGCAAGGCGGCACGTTCACGATCAGTGGCCTGGATGCGGGTGGCTACGTCTACACGCTGGAGTGTGAAGACTCCGCCGGTGTGAGCGGCAGCGTTTCAGCGGTGCTGTCCGTGGGCAGCGTTCCGGCACCGGTGTTCCAGTACTTCACCGTCAATGGCACCGACCCCGCCGAATTGGCGTGGAGCGTCACCGGTGCATCCTCATGTCTGGCGTTCAGCGACAACGTCCCGGCCTGGGACGGCGCCAGGGACACGGAAGGCACGGAGTCCGTCGACCTGAGCGAGGTCGTGCTGGAGGAAGGCGATAGCTACAACTTCACGCTGATCTGCAACGGCCAGGGTGGACAGGCCTGGGGCGCCGTCTCCATCGTTGATGGCGGTGACGCCGCGCCAACGGCCTTCATGTCGATCTCGCCTTCTCGTGTGGCGGCGGGCGCCAGTTTCGATCTGGCCTGGTCGTCGACCAATGCGACGAGCTGCACGGCCGGCAATGATGCCGAGGACTCGGCCTGGGTGGATGCGCAGGACTTGTCCGGCAACGTCTCGCTGCTGGCCTCCGAGACCGCAGCGCTGTACACCTATTCGCTGACCTGCGCGGACGAGGCGGGCAATACCGTTTCAACCGATGCCGTGCTGACCGTGGGCGGTGCGCTGCCAAGCGCGACGATGACCATCAACGGAGCGGAGTCCGCGTCGGTGTTGGCTGGCGATGCGCTGACCATCGCATGGACATCCGAGAACACCGTCTACTGCCAGGCGCAGGGCGGCATTCCCGGCCGTGCCTGGGCCGGTGAGCAACCGCTCGACAGTGACGGCGTGGTCATCGAGACGTCCGGTGCGGGCGGGCACTACGATTTCACCATGCAGTGCGGCATTCCCGGTGGCTCCAGCGTGATCGCGACAGTGGCCGCGGACGTGACCGGCGACGAGGACCAGTGCGGAGTGGGTACGTCGTCCATTCTGCTGACCGGTTCCGACGTGGATGTGCCCTGGGCGCGCGTCGTGGAGATGGACGTCCGCATCGGGGGCGATCTCACTGACGGTCCGATCGGCATCATCACCCAGGGCGATGGCAGCGAGATCATCGACGCCGATCTGGAGACCTACACCCAGCTGTTGATTCCGATTGACCTGCTTGGCATCGGAACCATCGTGGTTGATGTCTACTCGGTGGCGACCGACACGCAAGGCAACATCGAACCGCTGCCGCTCGACCCGGGTCAGCGGGGTGGATTCATCCTCTCCAACCCCAACGAGATTCTGTCGCTGTCGCTGCTTGGCCTGGACAGCATGGCGCCGATCACGGGTTTTGACGAGAACGGCGTGCCGGTCGTCGGTGACCAGGACTACACCAACTCGGATGGGTTGTTGCTGACGGCGCTGGCCCTGGTGAACGAGCCGGGCGCCCACTTCGTCTCCTTCGAGTTTGACGACGAGACGACGCAGTCGGGCATCTATGGCGTCAGCTACAAGATGAAGGGCGGCCTGCTGGCGATCGCCAAGCTGCTGAACGTTTACGGGGCTTGCGTCACGACCGGCGACTAGCCCGTTCGGCACTAGGCCGATCTTGTACGACCGAGAAGCCCGGCCATGGCCGGGCTTCTTTCTGATCGTCGGCGGGGAGGACGGAGCAGGTGTTCAGCCGCCCAATGTCTGAGTCGACTTGCTAGGTGCACCCCGGCGGCACACACTGCAACGGTTGTGAGTGCCCCCCGCGGGGTGTTCTACGCCAGCCTCGCGCCATTGGCAGATTGTCGGGCTTTCCTGGTGAGCGGTTCGCTCAACGCATTCCCGATCCTGCCCCTGGTTCCGCCATGACGGCTTGCACCACCCTGCCTGTGACGATCGCGAGTGTTCGGGCGACCGCCGCCGAGTTCGGCG
>NZ_CAXFCL010000027.1:0-19485 GCF_964000955.1 uncultured Abyssibacter sp. | reverse complement strand
GGAAATAGTCCAGGCCACATTCGCCAACCGCGACGATCCGCCCCTCCGCCGCCATCGCCCGGATGCTGTCGGCGAGGTGGGCGGTCCATTCCTCGGCATGGTGGGGGTGCAGACCCGCGGTGGCCGAAAGTCGTGCCGGCGCGAGGCTGGTCAGTTCTTGCGCGCGCCGGTTGCTGAACGCGGAGGAGCCCGTCAGGACGATGTGGTCCACCCCGGCATCCCAGGCGCGTTGCAACACGTCCGGTCGATCCGGGTCGAAGCTGGCGTCAGCCAGATTGGCGCCGATGTCGATCACGGGAGTCGCTGATGATTCAAGGGGGCGGTACGTGATTCGGCCCGGACGAGCCGGGCCGAAACGTGAATGCGATCAGGTCGGAGAAAGCTGGTTCAGGGGATGCAGATTCCCAGCAGCGTGAGCGTGCACTCCTCTTCTTCGTCTCCTCCCGTGCCTTCCCCGCCTTCCCCGCCGTCATCGGTCAGCGGTGTTTCCTCGGTTTCGTCGCTGTCGAACACTTCGGTGCCGATGGCCGCGAGACCGGCCACGCCGACCGCGAGCAGACCGAAGTCGATGGCCGAGTAGCCTTCGAACACGCCGGCCGCGTTCAAGCGGTAGTGCGTCGTCAATACGTTCACGCCGCCGACTTCAAAGCGGTTGAGTCCCATCGGAGACAGCTGATTGCCGTTGAACTCCATGCGCAGCATTTTGGGACGTTCGATTTGCTCGAAGCCATGCGCGACATCGAACTGAAATCCGTATCGAAGCTTCTGCACCAGCGGCTGCGCCGAGGCGTCACCAAAGCCCATTTCGAGGAACATCAGACCTTCGGGCGTCGGGTCCCCATAGCTGCTCGCAGCCGCTGGCCCCGATGCCGCAATGCCCAACAAGATTGCTGCTAGAGTGTGGCGCCGCATTGTCGTCTCCGCGTTCCGTGTAGAGTGAATTCCAGGCGCAACACTCCCTGTGTGCACCGCTGGCCGACTATAGACGCACGGTTTATGTGCGACAACCCGTGGCCGGCGCTGATGCTCGTGCTGCTGTTGGCGGGCTGCGTTCTGCCTCGCCAGGCTGAAGAAACGTCGGCCAGTCCGACGAATCATTCCTGTGAGCGCGTCGCGAGTGCCCATGAACGGCTCATCGCCGATCGGCAGGCTCGGTCGGCCTACGGCATGCCCCTCGATGGTGCGCCGTGGTTGCGTGTGATGCGGGGCTGGGACCGGTGGCCGGTTCATGATGCGTCGGCTCGGCATCAGTGGCTGCGGGCGGCGGCGACCCTGGGCGAACAGGCCTGGACGGCGGAGTTGCTGAATGCCGGTGACGATGCGGCGGTGGCTGCCCTGCGAGATGACATGGCGCGTTGCGCCGAGCAGCTGCCAGACGGGCCGATCAGTGATGGCGACTGGGCGGCGTGGCGCGATCGCGCGCGGGTCGATTCCGACTATGTGGCCTGGCAGCGAGGGCTGGGAGTCTATCCACTGTCGCGTCTGGGGCTGCAAGCCGGCGTGCACGCGTGGCAGCGAAGCTATCTCGAAACCTTTGGCGATGAGGTCTCCCAGCGGGACTGGCCTTTATTCGCGCCGATCGAGCCGGGTGACGAGTGGGTGAGCACGTTGCTGGAACAGGTGCCGGAATTGCCGGGCCTGGCGAGACCGGGCGTGGCTGCGCTGAAGCGGTGGCTTCGCGTCCACGCGCCGCGGTTTCGGGTCGAGTCGGCCTCCCCGTCGGATCATCCGGGTCGACCGGTCTGGACGGCTGGCCGGCTGGCGTTCGACGTCAGCGACCCGGTGGTTCATGTGCAGTTGCTCCCCTGGCTGGATCGCGACGAACCGGTCTGGCAGCTGGTCTTCACCCTCTGGTTCGCCGGGCGGCCCGCCGAATCCGCGCTGGATCCTTACGCTGGCGCGCTGGACGGCATTGTCTGGCGGGTGACGCTGGACGCCCAAGGCCGCGTGCGGATGCGCGACAGCATTCATCCTTGCGGCTGTTATCACGTGCTGTTCCCGACCGATGCGCGCGTTCCCGCCACTGGCCCGGCGGAACCCGCCATCGTGCCGAGGCGCCTGTCGACACAGGGTCCTGTGGAGGTCGTGGTTCGTGCTCACGATCACCTGATCGTGGACGTGCGCGAAGCGCATCCATCCCCCGTCGACGGCGTTTACCGACTGGAGCGCTACACCGACTTGCTGGCGATGCCGACGCCAGCCGGCGCGCACCGCGCGCTGTTTGACCAGGACGGTCTTGTCGCCCGTTCCAGGCGGCCGGAACGGTGGTATCTATGGCCCAGTGGCGTCCAATCGCCCGGAGCGATGCGCGTCTGGGGCCGGCACGCCACCGCCTTTGTCGGCATGCGGCATTTCGACGATGTGAACTTATTCGACGAATTGCTGGTCGATCAGCATCATCAATAGCATCCTCGGAGTCGGCACCGGCTTTGCTAGACTCCCGCGCCCTGCCGCTCCTGGTCCGTCACGCTTCATGGAGGATTCCGTGACCTATCGAGCCTTTCCGCTATTCGTCTGTCTGCTGCTTGCATCGCCAATGTCCGCCCTGGCGGCGACCGCGTATGTCACCGACGAGCTGGAGATCACGCTGCGTCGGGGCCAGGGCACGCAGTTCGGTATTCGCGCCATGCTGGACAGCGGGTCGCGGGTCGAGGTGTTGCAGCAGGACGCGGAGTCCGGATACAGCCAGGTTCGCACCGCGTCGGGCACCGAGGGCTGGGTGCTGACCCGGTACCTGCAGAGCAGTCCCGTGGCGCGGGAGCAGGTGGAGGCCGCGCGCCGCGCGCAGGCGACCGCCGAGCAGCGCGCCGTCGAGGCCGTGTCAAAGCTGGAAACGGTGCAGACCGAAAACACCGGGATGCGGACCCAGATCGGTCAGCTGGAGGAAAAGGTCGCCAGCCTGGAGACGGAATTGCGTCGGGTGTCGTCCGCGGCGGCCCGGCCGATGGAAATCCAGCGGCGCAATGAGCAGCTCGTCGAGGAAGTGCGCGCCCTGGAACAGGAACGCGACCGGCTCGGCATGGAGCTGCGCAACGAGCAGTCTCAACGCGACAACTGGATCACCGGCGCCGCGATCGCGTTCATCGGTCTGGCCCTGGGTCTGATCGCGCCCCATCTGCGCCGTCGCAAATCCGGCTGGGAAGGCCTGGGCTGACCCGCCCATGGGGGCGGCGGGTCGGGTTGCACCGCCGACACGGGGCAGGCGCCTCGCCGGCGTTCGGGGTGCCCGACACCATGAGGCGCTGTGATATAACGGCCTGCCGCCGATTTCAGGCGATTTCTTTTTTCCCATGACCTACCATCTGCTCAACGTTCTGGTGCTCGTGGTCTCGCTCGGCGTGGCCGCACAGTGGATCGCATGGCGGCTGCGGCTGCCGGCGATCGTGCTGTTCCTGGTCGCCGGCGTGATCGTCGGACCCCTGTTCGGATTCGTCCGTCCGAGCGTGGATTTCGGCGATGTCTACCGGCCCGTCGTCAGTCTGTGCGTGGCGGTGATCCTGTTCGAGGGCGGGCTGACGCTACGCCTGCACGAATTCAAGGAAGCCGCCTCGGGCGTGAAGCGGCTGGTCTCGATCGGCGCGGTGTTCGCGTTCGGTCTGGGCAGTCTGGCGGCGAAGGGCATCGGCGATCTGGACTGGCCGGTGGCGCTGGTGTTCGGTGCCATCATGGTCGTGACCGGCCCCACCGTGATCATCCCGCTGCTGCGGCAGGCGCGTCTGAACCGGCGCACGGCCAGCTACCTGAAGTGGGAGGGGATCATCAACGATCCCATCGGGGCGCTGGCAGCGGTGCTGATCTTCCAGTTCTTCGTCTACTCGGGGGGCGGGGATCCGCTGGATTCCGTCCTGATCTCTCTGGGGATCGGGTCGGTCGCGGCGATCATCATCGGCGGTGGCGCGGCGCTGCTGGTGGGGTGGGCGTTCCGCAACGCCTACGTTCCGGAGTATCTGAAGGCGCCGACCATGCTGGCCGGCGTACTGGTCGTGTTCGCGGCCAGCAACGCGGTTCAGCACGAGGCGGGTCTGCTTGCGGTCACGCTGATGGGCATGGTGCTGGGCAATCTCGAACTGCCGAATTTCGAGGAAATGCGGCGGTTCAAGGAGTACATCACCATTCTGCTGGTGTCTTCGGTGTTCGTGCTGCTGACCGCGGACCTCGATCCGGTGACCATTTCGCACCTGGACTGGCATGCGATCGCGCTGGTGGCGTCGATGCTCGTCATCGTGCGTCCGTTGTCGATTCTGCTGGCAACCATCGGCGCCGACATGCAATGGAACGAGCGGCTGCTGCTGAGCTGGATCGCGCCCCGCGGGATCGTCGCCGCCGCCGTGGCCGGTCTGTTCGGGCCGGAGATGCTGGATGCCGGTTACGAGGATGCCGAACTGCTGTTGCCGCTGGTGTTCGCGATGGTGCTGTCCACGGTGACGCTCCACGGGTTCACGATCAGCTGGCTGGCCAAGCGTCTGAATCTGGCGACGCCGGATGACGGCGTGCTGATCGTGGGCGCGTCGCCCTGGACGACCGAACTGGCCCAGTCCCTGTCCAAGGATCTGAACCTGTCGGTATTGCTGGTGGATTCCTCCTGGCATCGGCTGCGCGAGGCGCGTCTGGCCGGGGTCAACGTGATCTACGGGGAGATCCTGTCGGACGAGCTGCAGCTGTCCCTGCATCTCAACGGCGTCAACGTCGTCCTGGCCGCGACCAGCAATGACGCCTACAACGCGCTGGTATGCCGAAACTTCGCCGGGCGCATCGAACACGACCGCGTGTTCCAGTTGCCCATGTACGCACCGGACGAAGGCAATCGCCAGAAAAGCAAGGCCGTGGCGCGCCCGTTCACCGGCGTGCCCGCGTTCGCAGAGAATGCCCAGTACGAGGAACTCTGGCGGCGCCACTTCCAGGACTGGAAGTTCTACAAGACCAAGATCACCGAAGCCTACAGCTACGAGGACTTTCTCGCCGATCTGCCGGAAGGCTCGCTCTGCATCGGCGTGCTGCGCGAAGGCAAGCGCCTGACGTTCCACGCGCCGCAGGCACCGATCAAGCCGCGTCCGGGCGAGACGGTGGTTTATTACGCGCCGAAGAAGACCGGCGCAGCAGAGTCGGAGGCGCGCAACCGCAAGGAGACGCGCAAGCAGCAGAAGGACGCTTCCCGGCCCAGCCCCGACCCGGCCGCCGATGTCGTGACGTCGTGAGCCAGTGGGAGCGCTACACGATCGATGGGCCGGCCGGTGCGCTGGAGTTCGCGGTTGGTGGTGCCGAGGGCGAGCCGCGCGGCGTGGCGGTGATCTGTCATCCACATCCGCTGTACGGCGGTACGCTGGATAACAAGGTGACCTATACGCTCGCAAGGGCGGCGGAGCAATGTGGTCTGGCGTCCGTCCGGTTCAATTTTCGCGGTGTGGGTCAGAGCGAGGGGTTGCATGATGGCGGGTCCGGTGAACTGGACGATGCGCTGGCGGCCATCGCTCACGCGCGGGAGCGCTTCGAAGGTCAGCCGTTGCTGGTCGCCGGGTTCTCCTTTGGTGGCTGGGTCAGCCTGCATGCCGCCGCGCAAAGCGAGCCGGTGCAGCTGATCACTGTTGCGCCGGCACTGCGATACACCACGCTGGGCGGCATTCCGGCCTTGTCCTGTCCGTGGTTCTACATTCACGGCGAGGCCGATGACGTGATCGCTCCTGGCGACAACCGCGAGACGTTGGCGGCGCTGGATCATCCGCCTCGGCAGGTCTGGCTGCCCAACGTCGGGCATTTCTTCCATGGGCACCTCACTGCGTTGCGGACGCATGTGTCCGAGGTCATCGAGACGCGCTGGGCGGAGTTGCACTGAGCCGCTGCCGCCGAGTTGCGCGTGACATGGCGGCGTCAAACGGGTTTGTTATGCTCCCGGCGCCTTTTCCAAACACGAGTGGAGCGCAATGTCGAAGCGATTGATCGCGGCAGCCTGTCTGGCCGTGCTGCCGGTATCCGCCATGGCCGTGGACCTGGATCTGCCAGTCGGTGGGGATCAGGACGATTTCCGCGGCGTCGGGGAAGATTTGTCGGCGGCGGTGGCCTACCGCTCGGCCAGTCCGGCGGAGACGGGCGGGCTGCTGGGCTTCGATGTGGGCGCCCTGTTCAGCTACACCAGTGTCGAGAACAGTGACAGCTGGCAGTCACTGGTTGGCGAGGATCCGAGCGGGCTTGGCTTCGTCAGCCTGGTCGCCAGCAAGGGCATTCCGCTGATCAACGTCGAGGTTGGCGCGCAGCTCGGCCTGGTGCCGGGAACTGACGTGACGCTCTTCGGTGGCGAGGCTCGTTACTCCTTCGTGTCGGGCAATGTGGCGATTCCGGCCGTGTCGCTGCGTGTCGCCTACCAGTCGGCGACCGGGGAGGACGATATCGAGGCGGAAGCCCTGTCCTACGATGTGTCGATTTCCAAGGGATTCGTCTTCGCCACGCCCTATGTCGGTTACGGTCGCGTCGATTCCGAGGTGACCACCGATGTCGCCGGCTATGAAGACGAGGACTACGACCTGGATCGCGTGTTCGGCGGTGTCCGCTTTTCGCTGGCGATCATGAAGATCACGGCCGAGGCGGAAAAGATCGGTGACAACAGCGCGTTCAACCTGCGGCTTGCCTTCGGCTTCTGATGCCATCCGCGCTCAAGCAGCTGGCGTCGAGACTGTTCTCGACGCCAGCCGAGGATCACGACGGCGATCTTGACGACACCCGGCTCGCGGCCGCCGTGCTCATGGTCGAGGTCGCGCGGGCGGATTTTTCGGAGGATGCGATCGAACGCGAGGCGGTGGAAGCCGAACTCGCGACGGCCTTCGGGTTGTCATCGTCGCAGATCGGTGAATTGATCCACGCCGCCTCGCAGCATGCCGATGACGCGGTGTCGCTGCATCGCTTCGTCAGGATGATCAACGATGCGATGTCCTACGCCGAAAAGCTGGACGTACTGACCTGCCTGTGGCGGGTCGCCTATGCCGACGGCAAGCTGGACAAGCACGAGGAACACCTCATGCGGCGGTTCTCCGATCTGCTGCACATCCCGCACCGGGACTGGATTCAGCGCAAGCTCGACGTGGCGCCGGACGGCTGAGCACCGGCGGCTGTCGCCCGGTTTCAGTGATAGAACTGCTGACGGAAGCGGATCGGCAGGCTGCTCGGGTGTCCCTCGACATCGACAACGAGTTCGAACACCAGCGTTTCGAGATTGGCCACCGGTCGCGTGGCGATGGCGTACTCGGCATCTCCGTCGCGAACGCTGCGGAATTCGAGTTCACGGGACTGGCCCACCAGATTCTTGCTCGTGCCCCGGACCGTGGCCGCTCTGGACTGGCGTTGGGCGCCGTCCACGTGCTGCGCGTGAATCACGACCAGCGCGCGTTTGCGGCTGCGTGAGACATTCAGGGCGCTGGCGACATCCGGCGTCAGGTCTGCCGTCGTCATCGCGGAATAGTGCACGACGATGTCGCCGCTGCTGACGGATTGTTCCGCACCCGCGGGCAGCGTCGTCGCCGCCCAGATCAGCAGGATTCGCAGGACATGTCGCATCATTGCGCCGCCACCCGGTACACCGCGATTTCGCCCAGCAGATTGGGCAGGCGCTGCATCATCGCGTTCGAGCGATGTCGCTGGTCGACCATGACGCGCTCCAGAATACTGACGTGTTCGATCGCGCAAAGCTCCTCGAAATCCCGCACGGTGCACAGCCGGACGTTCGGTGTGGAATACCACGGGTGCGGCAAGGTTTCCGTGATCGGCATGCGTCCGCCGATGGCCAGCGCCCAGCGGGTTCGCCAGTGGCCGAAATTCGGAAAGGTGATGATTGCCTCGCGACCGACCCGCACCATGTCCCGCAGAAGACGGTGCGGATGGGGAACCGCTTGCAAGGCCTGGGTCATCACCACGTAGTCGAAGGCGGCATCGCCGAAGTCGGCCAGACCGTCGTCGAGATCCTGGTGGATCACGTTGAGTCCTCGTTCGATGCAGTCGGCGACCAGCTCCGGATCGATTTCGACACCGAAGCCGACCACGCCACGATCCCGCGTCAGCGTGTCGAGCAGCACGCCATCGCCGCAGCCGAGATCCAGCAGCGCCGCGTTGGGTTCGATCCAGCGGCTCATCAATTCGAGATCGGCGCGCAAGGTCATGCCGGTGTCTCCAGGAATCCGGCCAGTGCGCGATGGTAGAGCGGAATCGGCATCAGGAAGGCATCGTGTCCGTAGTCCGACTCGATTTCGAGGAAGCTGACGCGCTTCTTGCGCGCGAGCAAGGCCCGCACGATCTCTCGCGACCGCTTGGGTGAGAAGCGCCAGTCGCTGGAGAACGCCACGACCAGAAAACGCGCGCTGGCCGGGGCCAGCGCCGCCGCGAGATCATCGCCGGTGTCCTGCGCGGGATCGAAATAGTCCAGCGCCTTGGTCATCAGCAGATAGGTGTTGGCATCAAAGCGGTTGACGAAGGATTCGCCCTGGTAGCGCAGGTAGGACTCGATTTCGAATTCCACGTCGAAATTGAACCGTGCCTGATCTGCGCGGCGATCCCGGCCGAAGCGCGCGCGCATGCCGTCATCGGAGAGGTAGGTGATGTGCCCCAGCATCCGCGCCAGGCGGAGTCCGACACCGGGGACATCACCCTGCTCCAGATAGCGACCGTCGTGAAACTTCGGGTCCGAACGGATCGCGTGGCGCGCGATTTCATTGAACGCGATGTTCTGCGCCGAGAGCTTCGGGGCCGCGGCGATTACCGCGGCGCGCTGCACGCGGCGGGGGAACCGGATGGTCCAGTCCAGCGCCTGCATCCCGCCCAGGCTGCCGCCGATCACGGCATGCCAGCGCTCGATGCCTAGCGCGTCAGCCAGGCGGGCCTGGCTGCGCACCCAGTCGCCAACCGTGACCATCGGAAAATCAGGCCCCCAGGGACGCCCGGTGGCCGGGTTGGTCGATGCCGGCCCGGTGGAGCCGCTGCAACCACCCAGATTGTTCGAGCAGACGACAAAATAGCGATCGGTGTCGATCGGCCGCCCCGGGCCGATGCAGTTGTCCCACCAGCCCGGTTTGCGGTCCTCCGGGCGGTGGCGGCCGGCGGCATGGTGGTCGCCGGACAGTGCATGGCAGATCAGGATGGCATTGCTGGCTTCGGCGTTGAGCGAGCCGTAGGTCTCGAAGCTCAGGTCGTAGGCCGGCAGTGTGGCGTCACACTCCAGTTCCAGCGGTGTGTCGAAATGCAGCTGCCGGGCCTGGACCAGGCCGACGCCGGTGTCTGTTGGCATCAGTGAAACAGCGAAGGCAACGGGATCAGGCGGCTGAGGAACAGCAGCGCGAGGATCACGAACATCGGGCTGAGGTCCAGTCCACCGATCGGCGGGATGATGCGACGAATCGGGCGTAGCACCGGCTCGTTGACGCTCCACAGCAGTGCGTTGGCGGGGTTTGCCTGCTGCGGTCCCAGCCAGCTCATGATCGCCTGTACGAAGATCGTGAAGGTGTAAACGTTCAGTACCAGCACGACCAGCTTGAGCACCGCGAACCAGAGGATGGCCGGCAGGCCGACCTGACCCAGATGCCGGGTGAGCAGCAGTACGACGACGATATGCGCGACCGCGAGCAGCAACAGGAAGACGACCGCGGCCGTGTCCAGCTTGCGCCAGCGCGGAACCACCCGCGCCAGTGGCGAGACGGGCGGGTTGGTGATCTGCCAGATGAACTGTGACAGCGGGTTGTAGAAATCCGCCGACACCCATCGCAGCACGATGCGCAGAAATACCACGCTCATGTAGAGCGTGAACAAGGTGTTGACCAGAAAGAGTCCGGCACTCGCGCCCTGTCCCATCAGTCCACTGCTCCGAATTCATCCGCCATGGTTTGTGCCCGCGCGACGGCGGCGTCCATTGCCCGCCGCACGAGTCCGTCGAGATCGCCCGCTTCGAGGGCCTTCAGTGCTTCGGCGGTCGTGCCGCCGGGTGAGGTGACCCGCTCGCGCAGCGTGGCGACCGGCACATCGGTCTCGGACGCCATGCGCGCCGCCCCCAGCGCGGTCTGGATCGCCAGCCGCTGGGACACCTCGCCGCTCAATCCCAGGGCCTCACCGCCGCGGGTCAGGGCCTCGATGAACGCGAAGAAGTAGGCCGGCGCGCTCCCGGCGACGGCGATCACGGCATCGAGATCGGCCTCGTCGTCCAGCCACTCAACCTGGCCCACCGCCCGGAAGACGGATTCCGCGGTGTCGCGCCCGGTCTGGCTGACGGCGTTGGTCGCCACCAGCCCCGTCGCGCCCACACCCAGCAGCGCCGGTGTGTTGGGCATGGCGCGGATGATGCCCGGCGTGCCCAGCGAGGAGCTCAGCCAGCGGCCCAGCGCGTCTCCGCGGATGCCCGCGGCGACCGAGACGACGGTCTGATCCGGGTGCAGCGCCCGCGACAGCGCCGTGGCCACGGCGCGCATGATCTGCGGCTTGACCGCCAGCACCACGACATCGGCCTGGTGCACGATGTCGGCGTTTTCCGGTGAAACCAGCAGGCCGAAGCGGTCGGCAATCAGTTGCCGGCGCGCCTCCGACGGGTCGGCGGCGCACAGTGAATCGGGCGCCCAGCCGGCCTGGATGAGTCCGCCGATCAGGCTGGTGGACAGATTCCCGGCGCCGATGAAGCCGATGCGGGGAGTGGGTGGATTCGTTGCGATCATGATGACGCCGTATGATAAACGACGTCACTCCTTCGCAGGCCGATTCGGCCTTTCCTCGCATGAACGACGCTGCTGACACCGCGGCATGGCCCGCTGTCGACCTGAAACTGCTGGCTCAGGCCGTGGATGCGGCGACGGTCTACGATGTTGCCCGGGTGTCGCCGCTGGAGGCCGCGGCCAAGCTGACCGAGCGGCTCGGCAACAACATCTGGCTCAAGCGCGAGGATGCGCAGCAGGTTCATTCCTTCAAGCTGCGCGGCGCGTACAACCGGATTGCCAAGCTGACGCCGCAGCAGCGGGCGGCCGGCGTGGTCGCCGCGTCGGCGGGCAATCATGCGCAGGGCGTCGCGCTGGCCGGGCAGGCGCTGGATATCCGCACGGCCATCGTCATGCCCGAGACCACGCCGTCGATCAAGGTCGACGCGGTGCGTGCTTACGGCGCCGAGGTCGTGCTGACCGGTGACGCCTACGACGATGCGCTGGCCCATGCGAACGAACTGGTCGCGCAGCGCGGGCAGACGTTCATCCACCCCTATGACGATCCCGATGTGATGGCGGGGCAGGGGACGGTTGCCAGGGAAATCCTCGATCAGCATGCCGGGACGATCGACACCGTCTACGTTCCCGTCGGCGGGGGTGGGTTGATTGGCGGCATGGCGGCCTACATCAAGCAGCGTCGGCCGGAGATCGAGGTCGTGGCCGTCGAGCCGCTGGACTCCGCCTGCCTGCATCGGGCGCTGGAGGCCGGTGAACGGGTGGTGCTGGATCAGGTCGGGCTGTTCGCCGACGGTGTGGCCGTGCGCCAGATCGGCGCGTATCCATTCGCGGTCGCCAGACAATGCGTGGACCGGACGGTGCAGGTGAGCGTGGACGAGATCTGCGCGGCGATTCGCGCGGTCTTCGAGGAAACCCGGTCCGTGCCCGAGCCCGCTGGAGCGCTGGCCCTTGCCGGACTGGAGCGGGACGTGCAGTCGCGCGACCTGCGCGATCGTTCGCTGGTCGCGGTGATCAGTGGCGCCAACATCAACTTTGACCGGCTGCGCTACGTGTCCGAGCGCACCGCCCTGGGTGCGCACCGCGAGGCGCTGCTGGCGGTGACGTTGCCCGAGGTGCCGGGCAGCTTTCTGACGTTCTGCGAGCACCTGGGACGACGGGCGGTGACGGAGTTCAACTACCGCTACGCGGACTCGGCCAACGCGCATATCTTCATCGGTGTGGCGATTCGCGATGGGGACCGCGAGCGCGACGCGCTGTGCGACGAATTCCGCGCGGCCGGGTATCAGGTCAACGACCTCAGTGACAACGACGTCGCCAAGGAACATCTGCGCCATCTGGTTGGAGGTCGCGCCGACGCGCTACGCGATGAGCGGCTGTTCCGTTTCGAGTTTCCCGAGCGTCCGGGGGCGCTGATGCGGTTTCTCCAGCAACTCGGCGGGCGCTGGAACATCTCGTTGTTTCACTACCGCAACCACGGTGCCGCGTTCGGTCGCGTGCTGGCCGGGATTCAGGTTCCGGATGACGACATGCCCGATTTTCTCGACCGGCTGCGCGGGATCGGCTATCGCTACTGGGACGAGTCCGACAATCCCGCCTATCGCCTGTTTCTTCGCTAGCCGGTGGGCGATTCCGTCGATTCGAGGCCGAGGATGTAATCCCAGTGTTCCGCTGATACCGGCATGACCGACAGCCGGTTGCCGCGCCGGATCAGCGCCAGACCGTCCAGCGCATCGGCGTGGTCCTTCAGTTCGGCCAGCGGCAGGACGCGTTTCAGCGGCCGATCGTACTGCACGTCGACCAGAAACCAGCGCGGGTTGTCCGGGTCGCTCTTGGGGTCGAAGTGCTTGTCCTCGGGATCGAAGGCCGTGTGATCCGGTCGCGGCTCGCTGGCGATCTTCGCCAGGCCGACCACGCCCGGGACATCGCAGTTGGAGTGATAGAACAGCACGCCGTCTCCGACCTTCATCTCGTCCCGCATCATGTTGCGCGCCTGGTAGTTGCGCACGCCGTCCCAGGGTTCCTTGCGATCGGGGCGGGTTTTCAGATCCTCGAAGGAGAATTCCTCGGGCTCGGATTTCATCAACCAGTACTGCATGTCTCTGTCCGTGGGGGGTGTGCGCCGCGCGAGTCTAACCGCTCACCGGGAACTCGATGGAACCCAGTTCGGTGACGACCGCGTGCAACGGCACGTCATGGGCTGCGACGGGAAGTTGATCGACACCCTGGACGGTGAAAGCCAGCCCGATCAGCCGGGGGCGCCGCCAGGACCTGCGTGTCCGACAAGCCGCGAGCGCGCGATCGTAGTAGCCGCCGCCGAGCCCGAGACGGTTGCCGTGCAGATCGAAACCCGCCAGCGGCAGGAAGACGACATCAAGCTGTCGGGACGACGGCAGCCAGCGGCCACGCGGTTCGCGCATGCCCAGTCCGCGCCGGAACAGGGGCGCGCCTGGCGTGTGACGCACGAAGCGCATCCGGCGACCGCGTACCGTTGGCAGGTAGACCCGCTTGCCCTGTTGCCACAGTGTCCGGATCAGCGCATCGGTCGGCGCTTCGGTCGGCATCGCGCTGTAGACGGCAACGGATCGCGCGCGACGAATCCGGGCGTCGGTGCATGCGAATTCGACCGTCGCCGCGCGAAACGCCTGTCGTGTGGCGTCGTCGACGCCGCGCCGCGCACGGAGCAGTCGCCGACGAGTCGCGCTGCGCTGCTCCGGATGAGAATCTGGGAAAGGCATCTCCCGCCTGTGCCGTTGCGTGCCTTTGACCCTGAGACATGATCTCAGGTGGGGATTCGGATCGCCCGCTTAGGCTTTCCACCCGAAGTGGACGTGCTCACCACGAGCGACCAACCCTCCCCGGTGTGGTGCATTGGCTCAGGAGGTAACCCGGCACCCTGACGAACACCGCAGGAGATACCCTGCACATTACATCGAATTTCCGGCCGCGATACCAGCCCGAACAGGGCTTGACGAACCGGTGGGATATGGCGCCTGGCCGTCAGCCGCGTTCCGACAGCGCCTGATCGATGGACAGTTCCATCTGCCGCAGGCGGCGCCGGGTCGAGTCGTCGGTTTCACCGCCGGCGCCGGCGTCCCGGTTGTCCAGAAAGTCCCTGGCGATGTTCAGCGCCGCCATGATGGCGATGCGCTCGATCCCCATGGATCGGCCCCGTTTGCGGATCGCGGTCATCCGCTCGTTGAGGTAGTCGGCGCATTCCATGAGGCGCTCCTGTTCCTCCGGCGGGCAGGCGATCTGGTACTCCCGACCCAGGATCGTGACAGTGATCGACCTTGCTTCATCCACCATGCTGGGGAACCTTTTTCGCGTTGAGGGCCTGGGCGGCGGCCTAGGCCGTCTCGAGTTCCAGCGCCCGGATTCGTTCGAGAATGGAACGGAGCCGACGCTTGAGTTCTGCGTTGGAGGCGCGCAGTTCGGACAACTCGCGATCCTGCACCCGGTTGTGCTCCGTCAGGCGCCGGTAGTCCGCGAGCAGCGCCTGCAGTCGCGTTTCCAGTCCGCTCAGTTCCGAATCGTTCATCTGCACAGCCCTCGTTGAACGACGAGTATAGCGAGCGCGGGGCGGGTCATCGCAACACGACGAACGCAGATCGCTGATCGCGCTGAATGCGCAACACCAGTTCCCCGCGCGCATCGGTCGCCGCGGCCTTCGCGTCGCTGGTGGAGCCAATGGGCGTGCGGCCGATCTGGGTGATGATGTCACCGCTGCGCAATCCCGCCATCGCGGCCCGTGACCCGGGCGCAACCTGTTCGACGATCACGCCCTGCGCACGGCCCGCGAGAGGGTGATGCTCGGTCATGTTGCCGAGGCGCACGCCGGTTAGCAGCGGATGGATGGCCCGCCCGTCGAGCTGCGTGACATCGGGCTTGACCAGACGCACCGTCACGGTGCGTTCCTGCCCGTTGCGCAGGTAGGTCAGCGGTAGGCGTTCACCGGCGCGCGCCAGGCCCAGCGCGCGCCGCAGGCCGTCGGTATCACGCAGGCGCACCTCGCCCAGCTGCCGGATGACGTCGCCGGGTTCCAGTCCGGCCTTGTCCGCGGGTGATCCCTCGATGATCCGCGCGACCAGCACGCCGTCGTTGGGTTGCAGGTCGAACGCCTGGGCGAGTTCCGCCTGCAAGTCCTGGCCGACGACGCCCAGCGATGGTCGGATCACCCGACCGTCCTGGATGATCGCATTCGTGATGCGCCGGACCATGTTCGCGGGGATTGCGAAGCCGATGCCGATGCTGCCGCCGCTGTTGGAATAGATCATCGTGTTGATGCCAACCAGCTCGCCGTGCAGGTTGACCAGGGCGCCGCCGGAGTTGCCGGGATTGATCGATGCGTCGGTCTGGATGTAGTCCTCGTAGCCGCGCCCCAGCCCGTGGCGGCCGAGCGCACTGATGATGCCGGAGGTGACTGTCTGCCGCAGACCGAACGGGTTGCCGATGGCCACGACGAAATCGCCGACACGCAGGCTGTCATCGTGTGGGAAGGGGATGGCCGTCAGCGCTTCCGCCGGGATCTGCACGACCGCGAGATCGGTTTCGGGGTCCGCGCCGATCAACTCTGCTGGGTACTCCCGATCGTCTCCGAGGCGGACCAGATACTCCGATCCCGACTCGACCACGTGATAGTTGGTGACGACATAGCCACGCTCGGCGTCGATGATCACCCCCGAGCCGATTGACTGGGTCTCGCGATAACGCGGTTGTCGGGGCGCGTTGAAGAAATGACGGAAGAACGGATCGTCCAGCAACGGATGCGCCTGCTCACGCACCCGACCCGTTGCGACCACGTTGACCACGCCAGGCAGCACCGTCTCCAGCATGGGCGCCAGGGAGGGGGTGCCGTCGGCCAGCACCGGTAGCGGAATGCCGGCGGCCGACGGCGCGGGGAGGGCAAGGGTGGTGGTCGCGACCGCGATCAATGCGGCCGCTACTGCGGGCTTGTTCAAGTCCGAACGCCTACTCCGCGGCGACATCCGGGTTCAGGCTGTAAACGCCGGTCAGTTCCGCGCTGGCCAGCACGTGATCCGCGGCCGCGGCCTCCACATCCGAGACGGTGAAGGGGTCCGGCAGGTCCAGCGTCGCGCAGTCCAGCGCCAGGATCCTGAACACGTAACGATGGGCGATCGCGTCGTTCCAGGGCGGGCAGGGGCCGTCGTAGCCGCGGTACGTGCCGCTCATGTCGGGATCGCCTTCGAACCAGCTGCTGTAGTCGTTCTTGCCCTGGCGGGATCCCTCCGGGCCTATCAGGTCGGATTTGCCGCGGGGGCTGACGCCCTGGCTGCATGCACCCTCGGCGATTTCGGTGATGTCGCTCGGGATGTCGATCATCGCCCAGTGCGCAAAGTCGGCGCGTGGCAGGTCCGCGGGCACGACCTTGCCGTCCTGATTGACATCGTCAGGCTTGGTCGGCGCGTCCGGGTCGATGCAGAGCAGCGCAAAGGACTGCGTGCCTGCCGGCGCATCGGACCACGTGAGCTGTGGATTCCGATTGTCCGAGAACTGGACATGCGTCTCGGGGTGCTTGACCGCGAATGCGCAACGTCCGGGAATCGCTGTCTGATCGGCAAAGGTTTCGCTGGTCAACTTCATGCGTGGCTCCTGATTCGGGAACGATGGTGGCTAGTCCCAGGTCGTGCCGGTGTCGTGGCGGAGACTGCGCAGGGCACCTCTCCATGCGCCATCCACCGCGCTGGTCAGCCGGTCCTGGAGGCTCCGCCGCGGGTGAAACTCGAGCCTGTAGAGGGCTTTTTCACGGCTGGCCTTGAGCAACAGGTCGTCGCTGGTGATGACGTCATCCACCAGATTTAGTTCCTTGGCCCGTGTGCCGAACCAGTGCTCACCGGTCGCGACGGTATTCAGGTCGAGCTGCGGGCGGAACTGTTCGATGAAGCGCTTGAACAGGCCGTGTACTTCCTCGAGCTCCTCCCGGAACTTGGCGCGACCTTCCTCGGTGTTCTCGCCGAACATGGTCAGCGTGCGCTTGTATTCGCCGGCCGTGTGCAGCTCGAAATCGACATTGTGCTCCCGCAGCAGGCGGTTGAAGTTCGGCAACTGAGCGATGACGCCGATGGAGCCGACGATAGCGAATGGCGCGCAGCAGATGCGGTCGGCCACGCAGGCCATCATGTAGCCGCCGCTGGCGGCGACCTTGTCGATGGCGATTGTCAGACGGATGCCGTGATCACGCAGGCGGGCCAGTTGCGAGGCGGCCAGTCCATAACCGTGTACCATGCCGCCGCTCGATTCCAGGCGCAGCAGGACCTCGTCGCCGGGTTCCGCGGTTTGCAGGACGGCCGTGACCTCGTGACGCAGCGCGTCGGTTCCGGAGGCCTTGATGTCGCCGTCGAAGTCGATCACGAACAACTTGGGTCTGGTTTCCGACTTGCCCAGCTTGGAGGCTTTCTTGCGGCGCTTTTCCTCCGCCTTGCGCGCCTTCTGGCGCTGCTTGCGCGCCGGTTCGTCCGCGATCGTGTCGATCACGGCGTCGCTGAGTGCCTCGTAGCGCTCGTTGAGGGACTGAACATCCAGGCGGTCGTTGTGCCCCTGTCGCTGGTGCCGAACGGCATTTGCAACCAAAGCCACGATCGCACCGAATGCAAAGACGATGGTCACGGCCTTGGCGAGAAACAGGAGGTAATCGGCCAGCACTTCCATTCGCTGAATCCAGTGGAAACGGCGGTGGAGTGTAGCAATCGGGGCGTGACTCGCCAGACCGCAAATCGGCGGCGATTCGCGGCGGATTGTCATGAAACGGCATGAAAGATGTGAGGGAATCGTCAAAATTGCATTGCATTCAACGATTACGGATGGTCTATAATCCTCAGCGGTACCATGCGTCATCGAAAACCCGACGTCGTTAAGGGAGTAACTAGAATGATCGACAAGATTCGTGCGGGGATCGCCGTCGTTGCGCTGATCGGCTGCACCGCGACCACGGCTGCCGAGGCGCGCGACCTCCGGCCCTACATTTCGCCGCAGGCCCGTCTCATCGCCGCCGACGACGATCGGAATACCGACGATGCCTACGGTGCGGAAGTGGCCCTGGGCCTCGCCGTGACCGAGAAGTGGGGCACTGAAATCGGCCTGTTCTACGAGGACATGAGTGGTCCGCAGGACTGGAAGATCTACGGCTACCGCATCAACAACATGCTGTTCCTGCCGCCGACCCCCATGATCCAGTCTTACGGGTCGATCGGTTTCGGTCTGGCTCGCACCGAGCCCGAGGGCGCGGGATTCACGTCGAACGAGGCTTTCGCTGACATCGGTCTGGGTTTCTTCCTGAAGAAGCCTGAAGGGCCGGACGTCGGTCTGCGCCTGGATTCGCGCTATCGGCACACGTTCGCCGAGGATGATCTCTACAACGGCAACGACTTCGGTGAAATGGTCGTCAGCCTGGGTCTGGTCTTCCCGGTTGGTCGCAAGACCGAAACCGCGCCGGCGTTGCCCGCACCGGGTGGTGTGACCGATTCCGACGGCGACGGCGTTGGCGATCGTTACGACCGTTGCCCGGGCACGCCCGCAGGCGTTCCGGTCGATGCCGTGGGCTGTCCGCTGGATTCGGATGGTGACGGCGTGCCGGATGACCTGGATCGTTCGCCGCGGACGCCTGCTGGCGTGGCCGTCGACGAATTCGGTGTGCCGCTGGAATCCAGTGGTCAGACCGAGCCGGTCGAGCGTCGCTTCGAAGACGTCAACTTCGCCTTCGACAGCTCCGCCGTCAGCGAATACGCATCGGTGCTGCTGGACAACACCGCCGCGGAAATCAAGTCGCTGCAAGAGAAGTACAAGGAAGTCACCGTGCAGATCACCGGTCACACGGACAGCATCGGCACCAAGGAGTACAACTCCGGTCTGTCGACCCGCCGTGCGAACGCCGTGCGTGACTACCTGGTCCGCAAGGGTGTGAACCCGGACAGCATCGTGACCCTTGGCTTCGGCGAGACGCAGCCGGTGGCCAGCAACAAGACGCCTCAGGGCCGCTTGTTGAACCGCCGTGCGGAAATCCGCGCTCGCGGCAAGTAGTGAGTAACGGAGCGGCCTCCCGGCCGCTCCGTCTTATGAAACCCCTGATGGCTTTTGGGCCCTCAGGGGTTTTTTGATGGACCGCTTTCGTCGAAACAGGTAGATTTTCCGCATGCTCGGGGACCGAATCTTTCGACACTGGCGTGCCGGATTGGCGGCATGCTTGCTGACCATGCCGGCGTGGGGGGCAGGATTCATCGTGGATGGTGACGGCGATGGCGTGCCGTTCGAGATGGATGAGTGCCCTTACACCCGTCCAGGACAGTCGGTCGACGCGTTTGGCTGTTCCGACTTGCCGGACGCGGACGAGGACGGTATCCCCGATGTCGACGATCGATGCCCGGTGTCGCCTCCCGGGGCCAGCATTGATCCCGAGGGCTGCTCCATCGACAGTGATGGCGACGGGGTCCCTGACGGCATCGATCGATGCCCCAATACGCCGATTACCACGGTGCCCGATTCGACGGGCTGTTCCGCCAGTCAGCGACTGGTCGGCGCGGAACCTCGCGTGATTGTTGGCCGTCCGGTGGACGGTCGCAGCCCGGCGCGGACGACGCCTCCGTCCGCTACGGCCGAACCGTTCCGGTCCGGCGAGCTGGTGGCGCGGAGCGCGACCGATGGTGGGGCAGGGTCCGCGAACTCCGGCGATGGTCTGTCGGGCCAGGCGGCGCAATCGGACAGCGGAATGGTCGCCGACGGTTCCCGTCAGCGGGTTGCCATGGCGCCGACGTCAGCTGGGCTCCCGGCTCGCCAAGCCACGCGTTCACGTCCATCGGCCGGT
>NZ_CAXFCL010000026.1:0-3045 GCF_964000955.1 uncultured Abyssibacter sp. | reverse complement strand
GCGTTGTATTTGCCGTCCAGCCGTTGTTCGGAGTGGAAGACGCCGCCTGCGGTCAGCATGACGTTATAGCCCCAGCCCAGGCCGTAACCCATGAACACAGTGGGGCTGTCCAGGTCGAAGCCGAGGCCGGCCGTCACGCCGCCGAACACGTCCCCCGCGTTCCAGGACAGCACGCGTGCCGGTATGAATTCGTAGTTCCTTGACTTGATCCACATGAAGTAGATGGAGGGCGAGAACACCTTGTCCTGACGGTTGGTCTTGGGTGTGATCGTGTAGGTCTGCGGGTCGGTACCCGGGTCTGGTTTGGCGAAGTGGCCTGCTTCTCCGCTATCGAGGTAGTTGAATCCATAAAGGGTGATCCATTCGCCAATCGTTTCCGCGGGCGTGGCGTAGGTGACAGCCGGGAAGGTCTTTTCCGAGACGTTGTCCGATTTGCGCCGGGTTACCGTGACAACAAGTTCTTCTCCGGCTTTCAGTACGAATTCGCTTTCCAGGGTCACCGAGACCTTGGTCTCTGCTTCTGATTGGGCGTCGTCGATGTCCTGCGTGATGGCCGCGCAGCCCGGGTCTGCTCTGAAACCGTTCAGCTTTGCGCGGTATTTATTGATAGCTTTATAGACTTGGTCTTCGTCGGTTTTTCCAGCCAATTCACCATCCAGCCCGTCTTTAGCCTTGTTGAATTCGGATGGGCAAGTCGGCATTACTGCCACCGTTACGGGTGGGCGGGCGATAGTTAAGAGGCTGCTGAAGACCACCCCGAATCATCTCGGTGAGCTATCGTAGGCCATCGACTTGGGAGATTGGCGATGCGCGGCACGGACATTCAGCAAGACAGCCTGTTTTCGTACTCCAAGGTCAGCGACTTCGTGCCGGCGGATCATCCGCTGCGCCGCATCCGGTCGCTGGTCGATGAGGCGCTGGAGTCCATGCACGGCCACCTGTCTTCGAGCTACGCGCCCGGCGGTGTGGAATCGATTGCTCCAGAGCGTCTGATCCGAGCAAAAAACGGGGTCAGGTCTTGCAATCCAACATGTCGTCATTAATCTGGCGTGATGGCAAGACCCCTGCGCATCGAGTTAGCCGGCGGGCTGTATCACGTCACAGCGCGTGGTGATCGACGCGAGGCGATCTACTTTGACGACGCTGATCGCCTCACTTGGTTAAAGCTGTTGGGCGACGGTTGCGATCGGTTTAACTGGCGTTGCCACGCCTATTGCCAGATGACCAATCACTACCACGTCGAGCAATAGGGGATAGACCGCAGTTTATGGAGCGCAACCGGTGTCATCGGCTCCGGTACGGTAAACACGCGGATGGGCACAGCAACGGCGGAGTTGGCATCGTTGCGAGCTCCGAAGGTTTAACGTGGCGGGATCGTCTCCGCCTTGTGGTGCTCAGGCCCGACCATTTCCCGCGGTTTGAATGTGTCCGGGCTCGCGGCGCGCCACCAGTGGCCGTAGGGGGTGGAGTCCGGGTCTTCGAGCAGGCTGTTTTCCTCGAGGAACGGGAAAAGCTCTTCCAGTGAGACGAGTTCGTTTGGTTCGCGGCGCTGGAGGATGTGGTGGGGGTGAATTTCCCCCGGATGATCGAGGCCGGCGGCGGCGATCAGTTCGGCGAGTCGCTCGCGGGTCGAGTACTGGAAGTTCGTGACCCGCGGCGCCTTTTCCGCGACGACGAGTCCGCGCTGGCGGCTGGCGTTTTGCGTGGCGACGCCGGTCGGGCATTCGTCGGTGTGGCAGCGCTTGGTCTGCACGCAACCGATGGTGAGCATGAAGGCCCGCGCGGCGTTGCACCAGTCGGCGCCCAGGGCCATGTTCACGGCGATGGTGTAGGCCGAGTAGACCTTGCCGCTGGCTCCGATGCGGATGTCCCCACGCAGCCCGCTGCCTACGAGGGCATTGCGGACGAACAGCAGGCCCTCCCGCAGCGGCAGGCCGATGTGATCGGAGAACTCCTCGGGCGCTGCGCCGGTGCCGCCCTCGGCGCCGTCGACGACGATGAAGTCGAGACGCTGACCGGTCGCGAGCATGGCCTTGCAGATCGCCAGCACCTCCCAGCGATGGCCCACGCAAAGCTTGATGCCCACCGGTTTGCCGCCGGAGTGCTCGCGCAGGGTGTCGACGAAATCCAGCAGTTCGAGCGGTGTGGAAAACGCCGTGTGGTAGGCCGGCGAGATGCAATCCTGGCCCATCGGAATGCTTCGCGTGGCGGCGATTTCCGCGCTGATCTTGGCGGCCGGCAGCATGCCGCCGTGCCCGGGCTTGGCGCCCTGGCTCAGCTTGATCTCGATCATCTTGACCTGATCACGGCGGGCCTGCTTGGCGAATTGCTCGACGTCGAATCGGCCCTGGGCATCGCGGCAGCCGAAGTAGCCGCTGCCGATCTGCCAGACCAGGTCCCCGCCGTGCTTGACGTGATAGGGGCTGATGCCGCCTTCACCGGTGTCGTGGAAGAAACCACCCGTTTTCGCGCCAAGGTTCAGCGCTTCCAGCGCTCGTGCGCTAAGCGCCCCGAAGCTCATCGCCGAGATGTTCAGCACCGATGCCGAATAGGGCTGCGTGCAGGCGGGCCCGCCGACGTCGACGCGGAAATCCGGAGACGGCGTCGGTCGCGGCACGATCGAGTGGGTGAGGAGCTGGTATTCCTCGTGATAGAAGTTGAGGTCGGTGCCGAACGGCTTGGCGTCGTTCGCCCGCTTGGCCCGCTGGTAGATCAGCGAACGCATGTTGCGGTTGTAGGGGCCACCCTCGTGGTCGCCCTCGACGATGTACTGCCGCAGAAACGGGCGCAGCCATTCGAACAACCAGCGCATGTGCCCGACCAGCGGGTAGTTGCGCCAGAGGGTGTGACGCGTTTGCCACAGGTCGTAAATGCCGACCAGCGTCAGTGCTGCCAGCACGCATTGTGCGATCAAGGGCGCCGGCTGACCGGGTTCAGCCAACGCCCACGCCGCGGCGCCGAAACCCAGCAGGATCACGAGCAGCAGCACGATGAAACGGGGCAGCGCGGCCAGCATCAGCAGGTCATCCGGAGACGAGGTGCGTC
>NZ_CAXFCL010000025.1:0-2984 GCF_964000955.1 uncultured Abyssibacter sp. | reverse complement strand
GTGCGCCACCCTGATCCGAGGCGGCTTTGCCCGCCGTGCCGTCGCGAGACGGCTGGCGTGGCTTGCGGTCACGCTGGCTGCCGCGCTCGGCGCCACCGCTACGGTTGTTGCGCCGACGGCTCTGCTGGTTGCGGGACGTCCCCGAACGGTTCTGACCGCGAGACTGACCGCTGTCGCGCTCGCGACTGCTGCGCTGCGGTGTCGCTTCCTTCTTTTCAGGTGCCGGCTTGGGCGCGCCGAACAGGGCCGTGCAGATCCGCGTCCACAGGCTCGGCGTCGGAGCGACGACAGCCGGGGGTTGAGCGGGCGCTTCTTCCTTCGGCTTCGGCGGCGGAATCGGTGATGACGGTACGAGCTGGCTCACCGCGGGCTGCTGGACGCGCTTCTTCTTCTCTTCCGGCTTGTTGCTGAGCATGTCCGCGACGTCTTCGGTCCGCGGCCGGATCAGCTCATGGCTGAACTCGGGCATGTCCTTCAGCTGGTCGCCGCGGATGCGCTGGATCTCGAAATGCGGATGATCCATGCCCGGTGTCGGCAGGAGCAGTACGCCGACGCCGGTGCGGCCTTCGATGGCCGCGACATCCACGCGCTTTTCGTTGAGCAGGTAGGCGGCGACGGTGACCGGCAGCTGCGCCTCGACGCGAGCGGTCTTTTCCTTCATCGCTTCTTCCTCGACCAGCCGCAGCACGGACAGCGCGGTGGAGTCGATGGAGCGAATCTGGCCCTTGCCGTCACAGCGTGGGCACTTGCTCTGCGTATGGTCCATCAGCGACGGACGCAGCCGCTGGCGCGACATCTCCAGCAGGCCGAAGCGGGAGATCTTGCCGATCTGGATGCGGGCGCGATCACTGCTCACCGCGTTGCGCAGGCGGTTTTCCACCTCGCGCTGGTTCTTGTTGGGCCCCATGTCGATGAAATCGATCACGATCAGGCCGCCCAGGTCGCGCAGCTTGAGCTGGCGGGCGATTTCCTCGGCCGCTTCCAGGTTGGTGTTGAGCGCGGTTTCCTCGATGCTCGCACCGCCGGTGGCGCGCGCCGAGTTGATATCGATGGCGGTCAGCGCTTCGGTGTAGTCGATGACGATTGAACCACCGGAGGGCAGGCGCACCTCGCGCTGGTAAGCCGTCTCGATCTGGCTTTCGATCTGGTACCGGGAGAACAGCGGAATCCGGTCGTCGTAGATCTTCAGCTTGCTCAGGTTCTGCGGCATCACCGCCTGCATGAACTCCTGCGCCTGATCGAAGAGCTTCTGGTTGTCGATCAGGATCTCGTTGATGTCCGGGCGCAGGTAGTCACGCAGCGCACGAATGATGATGCTGGATTCCTGATAGATCAGATGCGGCGCCTTGATCTCGCCCGAGGCGCGCTCGATCGCGGTCCAGAGCTCGATCAGGTAGTTCAGGTCCCATTGCAGTTCTTCTGCGGTGCGGCCCATGCCGGCGGTGCGGGCGATCACGCCCATGCCGTCCGGAATCTCGAGCTGGGCCATCGCCTCGCGCAGTTCGGAGCGCTCATCGCCTTCGACGCGGCGGGAGACGCCGCCGGCGCGCGGGTTGTTCGGCATCAACACCAGGAAGCGGCCGGCCAGACTCAGGTAGGTGGTCAGCGCCGCGCCCTTGGTGCCGCGCTCCTCCTTCTCGACCTGGACGATCAGTTCCTGACCTTCCTTGAGGACCTTCTTGATGTCCGGCCGCCCCTCGCCGGGATCACCGGTGAAGTAGCTGCGGGAGATTTCCTTGAGTGGCAGGAAGCCGTGCCGATCACCGCCGTACTCGACGAATGCGGCCTCCAGGCTGGGTTCCAGCCGGGTGATGCGGGCCTTGTAGACGTTGGCCTTGCGGCTCTGGCGCTGTTCCATCTCGATGTCGAGATCGACCAGACGCTGTCCATCGACGATCGCAACGCGCAGCTCTTCGCGCTGCGTTGCGTTCACGAGAATGCGTTTCATGTTGTGTTAATCCAGTTGCGCGCGCTCGAACCAACCGCGGAGCGGAGGGGAGCGCGATTTATCCCTGTGCAGCCTGCGCGCATGGTCAGCGGCGCAAGCCAGCTTCGAATTGGTGCAGTCGGAATCCCTGAAACGCGTGATCAGAGTTAAGATCTACGAATAGACGGGCCGATCTGCCCACCGGCGCCACCTCAGAGGGTGTTTCTCGTGGTGGGTCGGGCTGTGATGCCGATCTAAACGGTCATTCAGCGGAGCTAGTTTGCCACAGAAATCTCCAAAGGTGCGGTATCACGAAGTGACCGCCGCCGAAGACGGCCAGCGCATCGACAATTTGCTGCTGGGTCAGCTCAAGGGCGTTCCCCGATCGCATGTCTACCGATTGCTCTCCAGTGGTCAGGTCCGCCGCAATGGTGGTCGGGTCAAGCCGAGCACGCGTGTCGAACGTGGTGATCAGGTGCGGATCCCGCCCGTGCGCACCGCCGATCGCGCCGCTGGACCACCGCCGGAGCGGCTGGTCAGCCGCCTGCGCGAAGCAATCCTCGAGACGGACGGCGATTTCATCATCATCGACAAGCCTGAAGGCATGGCCGTCCATGGTGGCTCCGGCGTGCCGTTCGGCGTGATCGAATGCCTGCGCCAGATTCACGGCGACGAGTTCGATCTGGTGCATCGACTGGATCGTGACACCAGCGGGGTGCTGGTCTGCGCCCGACGGGGTGAACCGCTGCGCCGGGCGCGGCAGGCGCTGGGCAGCGAGGCGACCGAGAAGGTCTACCAGGCACTGGTTCACGGGCGCTGGAAGGGCGGGCCCAGAACCGTTAGTGCCGCGCTGGACACCTCGGCCCGGACCGGTGGGGAGCGCACGGTGAAGGCCGATGCCGAGGGCAAGGTGGCCATCACCCACTTTGATGCGCTGGACCGGCGCCGCAGGCTGAGTCTGCTCGAGGCCAGGCTTGGGACCGGCAGAACCCATCAGATCCGCGTGCATGCCACTCACGAGGGGCATCCGGTGGTCGGAGACCTTAAATATGGAGAC
>NZ_CAXFCL010000024.1:0-51649 GCF_964000955.1 uncultured Abyssibacter sp. | reverse complement strand
GTGACGTGGACGAGCTCAACGCGCTGATCGGAAGCCTGCTGGGCTGCGGCCTGCCCGCACCCCTGGCAGGCGCCCTCGGCCCGGTCCAGCATCAGTTGTTCAATCTGGGCGGCGGGCTGGCGATGCCCGGCGAGAGCCTGCTGGAGCCGTCACATCTCACGGGGCTCGAGCAGGCGGTCACCGCATTGAACGCCGAACTGCCGCCGCTCAAGGACTTCGTGCTGCCCATCGGGCCGCAGACGGTGACGACGGCGCATCTGGCCCGCGCCGTCTGCCGCCGCGCCGAGCGTGCGGTCTGGAAGGTGATCGAAGCGGAGCCGGAGGAACCCCGGGATGCCGCGATCTATCTCAATCGCCTGTCCGATCTGCTGTTCGTGATCGCCCGTCATCTGGCGCGGGATGCGAATCCGCAGGAGACGACCTGGCAGGTTTGACCCGCGCCAGCACGGCGCATACCGCGCGGGCGCCCTGCGCCAGCCGCGGCCCCGGTCGGGCTAGCAGGTCCGGCGAAATCCGCGCCAGCGTGGCATCCAGCACCTGCCGATCGGCCAGCAGGGGTTGCCACGGCGCCGCTCCGTCTTCGCCGCTGTAGAGGATCACGTCGGGCCGCTCGGCCAGCACGGCCTCGCGGCTGACCTGCGGCGCCAGCACCGGAGCATCGGCGAAGATGTTGCGCCCGCCGCAGAGCCGGATCACGTCCGAGGCGGCATGCTCGCCATTGAGCGAATACAGCGGCACGGCGGACACCTGGTAGTAGACACGCAGCGGTTCCTCCGTGACCACGCGCAACGACTCGATCTGTTCGGCGAAGGACCGGGCCGCGGCCTCCGCGGCGGTCGGCGTCCCCAGCAGACGACCGATGTGGCGCAGCGCGTCGGCGACGTCGTTCAGGCGTCGGACATCGACCGCATCCACGCGCAGTCCTAACGCCTCGAGACGGCGAATCTCCGGTTCCGGCGTTCCACCCGCCCAGGCCAGCAGCCGCGTCGGCCGTAGCGCCAGAATCTGTTCATGGTTCAGATTGAAGGCGTCACCGACTACCGGCAGCGACGTGACCTGTGGCGGATAGTCGGAATAGCGGATCACGCCGACCAACTGGTCCCCGGCACCGGCCTCGACCACCAGTTCGGCGAGATGCGGCGCCAGCGTGATCACCCGCTCGGCCGCCCAGGCCGGCACGGCGAACAATACCGCCAGCGCCAACAGGCCGATTCGGCCTCCGAACGCAATCACCCCAGCCAGCCACCGATGGTCGGCAGCGCAAGCAGTGCGAGCAGCACCAGCAGTGCCCGGCCACGCAGGCCCAGCACGGCCTCCAGCGCGGCATCCAGCGAGCGCGGCGCCACCGGTGCATCGCCTTCGTCCTCGACATTCAGCGCACCGACTCCGACCACCGCCAGCTGCCGCCAGGTGTCGGACACCCAGTCCAGTGCGGGTTTCTGCATCACGCGATGCCGCTCGGACAACGCATCGTCGGTACTGCCCGCCAGGGCGTACAACATCTGCGTGATGCGTGCGGGGACCCAGGCCATGATGGCGTGCAGGCGAGTTGCGGGTTCCAGGCTCCTCGGCGACTCGTCCATCAGCGCAAGCACGCGCGGCAGACCCGCCACCAGCCGATACCCCAGGGCGCCGATTGGCCCGAGCACGAAAAACCACATCAGCACGGCGAAACTGCGCTCATGCGCCTGAATGCAGATGGCGGCCACCACGGACCGCCGATCCGCGCCCTGGCAGCTCTGCGTCAGCCGCCCCGGCGTTTCCAGCAAATCCTGCCGGATGCGCTCGGCGTCCTCGGTATCACCGCGCTCCCGGGCCGCGAGCAGGGCACGGACTTCCTCTCCAAGATCGCGAGGTCCCAGGGACAGCAGCAACACCAGCGTCGAGAACACGAACCCCAGCACGCCGTAGACCGCCTCCGCCAGCAGATGCTGCAGCAGACCGGTGACCAGCAGCGCCGGCGCCAGCAACACGATGACCATCAGCGGGGAATTCCAGGTCTTGCGGCTTACCCTGCCATGGACCCAGCGCACATGGCGCTCAAACAGCGCGTGCTCGCGCCAGCCCTGCAGATGGCTGAGCACGCGTTCGAGCAGCAGCGCGAGCACCATGGACAGCAGAATCATGCGGCCTCTCCCTGAATCGACCGCCGATATCTCGCCCAGTCGAAAGCATTCCCCGGATCCGTCTTGCGACCGGGCGCGATATCGCTGTGGCCGACAATCCGATCCTCCGTGATCTCCGGATACGCCACCCGGATCGCCTGCGTCAACTCCGCCAGACGATCGTACTGCGCATCAGCGTAGGGCTGGTCATCCACCCCCTCCAGCTCGATGCCGATGGAAAAGTCGTTGCAGCGCTCGCGGCCACCGAACGTCGAGACGCCCGCGTGCCAGGCACGCCGCGTCGTCGGCACGAACTGAATCAGAGATCCGTCGCGCCGCAGAAGAAAATGCGCGGACACCCTCAACGCGTGAATCTGCGCAAAGTACGGATGCCGCCCGGGATCCAGTCGGTTGGTGAACAGATCGGCGATCCAGGGGCCACCGAACTCACCGGGCGGCAGACTGATGCCGTGAATCACCAGCAAGTCCACGGCCACGCCGGCCGGCCGCGCGTCGCAATTCGGCGAGGGGCAATGCTCGCCCTCATCAATCCACCCGGTCTGTTCGTTCAAGCGCAGCATGTCACGTAGCTTAGCGAGGCCGGCCTGCCTGCACACTTCTCTTTGAGCGCCCGCGCGACACGGACGGGGCTGTTCCGGGGAGAGCACCCGTCGATTCACCCTTGGCGGTGCAAATGGAGCAGTGTTTCCCTAGGCTTGTCGATCCCAGACGACCATCGCCATTGCCCATGCGCCAGATTCTTAGCGCGGCCGCCGCCATCGCTCTACTCGCCGGATGCGCCGCGATCCAGTCTCCCCGACCGGAACCCTCCAAGGCCGCGAAAACCGCGGACACGGCGATTCCGTCACTGGACATCCCCTACAGCGAATTCGTGCTCGACAACGGCCTGCGTGTCGTCATTCACGAAGACCACAAGGCGCCCATCGTCGCCGCCAACCTCTGGTACCACGTGGGCTCCAAGGACGAGGTGCCCGGCAAGACCGGGTTCGCCCATTTGTTCGAACACCTGATGTTCAACGGCTCGGAGCACCACGACGACGAGTTCTTCCGACCGCTGGAGAACGTCGGCGCCACCGGCCTCAACGGCACCACGAACGTCGACCGGACGAATTATTTCGGCACGGTGCCCGCGCCGGCGCTCGATCTGCTGCTGTGGCTGGAGTCCGACCGGATGGGGCATCTGCTCGGCGCGATCACGCAGGACAAGCTCGACGAGCAGCGCGAAGTCGTCAAGAACGAAAAACGCCAGGGCGAGAACCAGCCCTACGGCAAGGTCTGGGACACCATCGTCCGCTCCACCTACCCGGAGGGTCACCCCTACAGCTGGTCGACGATTGGCTCCATGGATGACCTGGAAGCCGCCTCGCTGGACGACGTGCATCAATGGTTCCGCAGCTACTACGGCCCCAACAACGCGACGCTGGTGGTCGCCGGCGATGTCGACACCGCCGCCGCCCTGGAGCGGGTGAAGCACTTTTTCGGCGGCATCGAACCCGGACCGCCCGTCTCGCGCCGCACCCAGTGGATCGCGAAGATGGAGGGAGAGCGGCGCGAGGTGCTGATGGACAACGTGCCCCAGCAGCGCATCTACAAGATCTGGAACGTCCCCGGCGTCAACACCCGCGCGGTCGAGGAACTGGATCTGTTCAGCGACGTGCTGGGCAACGGCAAGAACAGTCGCCTCTACCAGCGCCTGGTCTACGAGGATCAGATCGCCACGGGCGTCAGCGCCGGACTGTGGCCCAAGGAACTGGGCTCGCAGTTCATCATCAGCGCCACCGTCCGGCCGGGCGGTGACGCCGAAGCGGTCGAAGCCGCGCTCGACGAGGAACTGGCCCGTCTGATCGAGACCGGCCCGACGGCCGACGAGCTCGAACGTGTCCGCGCTCGGGTTGGCGCGGCCTTCATTCGCGGCGCCGAACGCGTGGGCGGCAGCTCCGGCAAGTCCGGCATCCTCGCCCGTTCCACCGTATTCGGTGGTTCCCCGGACGCCTACAAGCGTTATCTGGACGTCGTGGAGACCGCCACGGCGACCGACCTGCAGCGGGTCGGCCGACAGTGGCTCACCGATGGCGTCTATGTGCTGACCGTACAGCCGATGCAGGAGCTGGCGGCCGACGCCGACGCGGTAGACCGCAGCCGGCTCCCGACCACCGGCACGCCACCGGACCTGCGACTGCCCGCCGTCGAGGAAACCACGCTGAGCAGCGGCATGCGCGTGCTGCTGGCCCGGCGCGACGCGGTCCCGCTGGTCGAATTGCGGCTGCTGTTCGATGCCGGCTATGCCGCCGACCAGACCGCCCGACCCGGCACCGCATCAATGACCATGGCCATGCTCGACGAGGGAACCGCGCGACGCGACGCGCTGGGCCTGTCGGCGGAGCTGGAGCGCCTGGGCGCGAATCTGTCGGCCGGATCCAACGTGGACCAGTGCCATGTCAGCCTGTCCGCCCTCACGCCGCAACTCGATACCGCCATGGATGTCATGGCCGATGTGGTCCGCTCGCCGGCCTTTCCCCAGGAGGAACTCGACCGGATCAAGCCCCGCTGGCTGGCCGGCATTCAGCAGGAAAAGACGCGCCCGAACTCCCTCGCGTTCCGCCTGCTGCCACCGCTGCTCTATGGTGAGGATCACGCGTATTCTCAGCCGCTGACGGGTTCCGGAACCGAAACCGCGATCTCGGCACTGACCAGGGATGATCTGGTGCGCTTCCACCAGCGCTGGATCCGGCCGGAGCAGGCGACGCTAATCGCGGTCGGCGACATCGACATGGCGACGCTCAAGCCCATGCTGGAACGTCACTTCGGTGACTGGACACCCAGCGGTGACGCGGCACCCGCGAAGTCGCTGACCACGGTCGAACGTCCCGCGCAGCCCAAGGTCTTCCTGATCGACAAGCCACACGCCGAGCAATCCGTGGTGCTGGCCGGCGAGCTGATCCCCGGACGTGGTGACGTGGACGAGGCCGCCCTGCGAGCGATGAACGCGATGCTCGGTGGCAACTTCACCGCGCGGCTCAACATGAACCTGCGCGAGGACAAGGGCTGGTCCTACGGCGCCAGCAGCTTCGTGCCATCCACGGCCGCGCAACGCCCGCTGATTCTGTTCGCGCCGGTGCAAACCGATCGAACCGCCGAAGCGATGGAGGAAATCCTGCGTGAGGCGAAGACCTTCGGGGCGGATCGACCAGTGTCGGCGGAGGAACTAGCCGCCGCGAAGAACGGACTGACGCTGGAGCTGCCGGGTTCCAACGAAACCAGCGGACAGGTCGCGAGCACGCTGGCCGAGTCGGTGCGATTCGGCCTCGATCCGCGCTGGTACGAACAATTCGTCTCCCGCGTGCAGGCGCTGGACACCGCGACCGTCGACACGCTGGCGCAAACGCTGATCGCTCCGGAATCACTGACCTGGGTGATCATCGGCGATCTCGATGTCATCGAGGCGGATGTTCGCGCGCTAGGCCTGGGCCCGGTTCAGGTGCTGGACGTGGACGGCCAGCCCGTCGCGACCCCCTGACCGACCGCATGTTGCTGACCCTGGTCACCGCCTGCGTGGCGATCGCCGCTCTGGGCGGACTGGCGCTCGTCCTGGTCGCGGAAACCAGCTCGCGTCGCTGGATCATCCGCTGGACGCACGCCGCGTTCGGCGTGGTCGCGCTGGTCGGCGTCTTCGCCGGCGCGCATGACGCCGGCATCGCGGCGCAGGGACCGACGATCGGTTTGCTGGGATTCGCCACCGCCAGCGGGGGCCTGCTGTTTCGTCAGCGCACCCGGGCGGGCGCCACCACCCGACCCGCCCGGCTCACGCACGCGGCGCTGGGCCTCGCCAGTCTCGGACTGTTGATCGGGATCGGCTGGCACTGAGGGCACCGGCCGCGCGGTCGTTCAGTCCGATTCGCCCAGCGGTCGCGTGAAGGTGAACTGCGCCGGCTTCACGACCAGCGTGTCCGCGGCATCCAGCGGCGACTTGCCCTGAATGGCGGAAAACGGCACCGACAGCACGAACAGCCCCGCACCCGCGACCGTGGTGACCAGTCCCAGCGGGCGGACGATCAGCAAATCGAAGGTGATGGCACCGGCGGACGGTTCTTCATGCGGAGCGGAGGCACTGCCCGCCGAAGCGGTGGTGACACTCAAACTCAGTGCGGCGGCAAACAGTACGGCGATCCAGCGTCTCATGGCTCACTCCCTGCTGAGGATGGCTCGACGGTAGGTCGCCGACAGTCCGGAGTCAATCGGCGCTGGGCTCATCCCGGCGCGGCCTGGCGGCCGGCACTGCACCGTGCGGCCCGGGCTCCTGCTCGGGACTCTCATCCTCGTGGGTAAGCGCCCGCGAGGCGGACAGAGGCATGTCACCGGCACCGAAACGCCGCGCGCCTTCCGCCAGATGGGCGTAGACATCCTGATAACCAGTCGCCAGATGATCCATCAGCGTCGCGGTTTCGCGCAGATGGGCTTCCATCTCCCGCTTCAGGGCGGCCTGCGCGTCGGCACTGTTCTTCAACGCCTGACGATCACGCGACACGCTGCCACGACCGATGGCGAAACCGAGCGCCCCTCCGATCAGCAGTCCGAGAAACAGGGCAACCAGGCTGATTTCAGGTCCGAACTCCATCGGGCAGTCTCCATCTGCAAACGGGCATTCTTGTCTGTCGGCACACCGGGTCAGACCATCTCTGGCGCCCGGTGTTTCCGTGGGAACCGCGGTTTTTCGCGGCCCGTTACAATCGAGTCGATGCAGCATAACAAGCCTTCCCCGACGCTCGCCGACTGGCTGGCCCTGGCCCCCTTCGGGCTCACGCTATCGTCCGGATTCTTCGGCTTTTTCGCCCATGCCGGCGTGGTACACGCGCTGGAGGAGCGGCAGTTGCGGCCGGCGCGCATCAGTGGTTCCAGCGCCGGCGCGCTCATCGGCGCCAGCTGGGCGGCCGGGCTGACACCATCGGCGATCTCCGAGCGCCTGCTGGGCATCCGCAAGCAGGATTTCTGGGACCCGTTTCCGGGGCCAGGGCTGATCCGCGGCCGGCGCTTCGAACGTCTGCTGGATGAATGGCTGCCGGTGCGAACCTTCGCGGACTGCCGCATCCCCCTCGCCGTCTCCGTGTACGACGTCATCGGGCGACGCACCCGGGTGGTCGATTCCGGCCCGCTGTCTCGCGCGATCCGGGCATCCTGCGCGGTCCCGCTGATGTTTCATCCGGTGTGGATGCGCGGTCGGCCCTACCTGGACGGCGGCGTGCTCGACCGGCCGGGCCTGGTCGGCATGACCGCGGATCGCGTGCTCTACCACCACCTGTCCTCGCGCTCGCCCTGGCGCGCGGCGGACGGCGCGCAAACTGTGATCCCGGAGCGGCCCGGCCTGCTCGCGCTGACCTTCGACGACCTTCCGCGCGTCGGCCCGGATGCGCTGGACCAGGGCGTCGAGGCCTACCACGTCGCGCTGAACCTGACCCGCGAGGCGCTGGACCAGCCCGCGCCCGCCCACGTACTGCGGCTGAGCGCATGAAGTGCGTCTACGAGGCCTCCGATCCGGTCAACGCCGAGATCGTCAAGGATTACCTGGCCTCCTGGGGCATGGATGTGTTCATCCAGGGCGTATTCGGCTGGGGCGGGCGCGGCGACCTGCCCGCGAACGCCTACCCGCAGGTCTGCGTCGCCCGTGATGCGGATGCCGGGCGAGCCCGCGATCTGATCCGGATGTGGGAGCGCGGCGAGGACCCACGGCCACCCTGGACCTGTGTCGACTGCGGCGAACGCATGGACGGCCAGTTCTCGGACTGCTGGCGCTGCGGCGCGGAAAAACCGTGACTGACACGCCGGCGGCGCAGTTAGCCATTGCCCTGTTCGAACCGGAGATACCACCCAATACCGGCAACGTGATCCGGCTTTGCGCCAACCTCGGCGCCGAGCTGCATCTGGTCGAGCCGCTGGGATTCGAAATGGACGATCGCCGGCTGCGGCGCGCGGGACTGGACTATCACGAATTCGCGCCAGTGAAACGCCACGCCAACCTCGACGCACTGCTGGCCGATCAGGGCCATCGGCGCTGGCTGCCCTGCTCCACCCGCGGCGCGCGGCGCTACGACCAGGTGCGTTACGACACCAACGACCTGCTGATCTTCGGACCCGAAACCCGCGGGCTGCCGCAGGCCGTGCTCGACGCCCAGCCCGCTACGCAACGCCTGCGCATTCCGATGCGCCCGGACAATCGCAGCCTCAATCTGTCGAACGCCGTGGCGGTGATCGCCTACGAGGCCTGGCGCCAGCTCGGATTCGCGGGCGGCGGCTGAGCCAGGACCTGTTGACGGGGCCTACTACTCCGTCTCGGCGCGCTGCGGCCGTGACGACAGGCTCAACACGGCGGCCACCGGCGCCACGCCTTCGTAGAGCACCTGATAGACCTGTTCGGTGATCGGCATCTCGATACCCAGCGAGCGCGCCAGCTCGCGCACCTCGCGGGTGACACGGTAGCCCTCGACCACCTGCCCGATCGCCTCCATCGCCTCGTCCACCGACTCGCCCCGAGCCAGCGCCAGGCCAAAGCGTCGATTGCGTGACTGGTTGTCGGTACAGGTGAGCACCAGATCGCCCATGCCGGACAAACCCATCAGGGTTTCCGAGCGCGCGCCCAGCGCCTCACCCAACCGACTCATCTCCACCAGACCACGCGTAATCAGCGCGGCACGGGTATTGGCGCCCAGATTCAGACCGTCGGCGATGCCGACACCGATCGCCAGCACGTTCTTGACCGCGCCGCCGATCTGCACGCCAACGATGTCATCGGTGGTGTAGGCCCGGAATCCGGCGCCGTGCAGCGCTTCAGCGAAGGCCTCGGCGACCTCGATCGGGCTTGCGCCGATGCTCACCGCGCTGGGCATGCCCTGGCCGATTTCCCTGGCGAAGGTCGGACCGGAAATCACCGCCAGCGGCCAGGACTCGCCCAGCACCTCGGCGATGACATCCAGCGGCAGCTTGCAGCTCTCCGGCTCCAGGCCCTTGGCGGCACAGGCCACCGGCACCTGGTCGCCGATATGCGCGCCGATCGCGGTACAGGTTTCGCGCAGGGCGTGACTGGGCACGGCGACGATCACCGCATCGGCACCGTCCAGCGCCTGCTTCAGATCGGACAGCGGGCGCAGCGACTCCGGAAACGGACAACCGGGCAGATAGCGCTCATTGAGCCGCTCGGCATCCATCTGCGCCATGGCGTCGGCATTGCGCCCCCACAACCGCGTCGGATGCCCCTGTCGGGCGACCTGAATCGCCAGCGCGGTGCCATAACTGCCGGCGCCGATGACCGCGATGGTGGCCGGCTCACTCAATGTCGCGTCCCGTCTTCGCCCTTCTCCGCGCTCTGCGCCAGATGCTGCTGGTAGATGGCGTCGAAGTTCACCGGCTGAAGCAGCATCTGCGGGAAGCCGCCGCGCTGCACGAAGTCGTTGACCGCCTCACGGACGAACGGAAACAGCACGTTCGGGCAATAGGCGCCGAGGATGGCGCGACGCTCGGCGTCGTCGGCAATGCCCTGCAGCACGAAAATCCCGGCCTGCTGGATCTCGCAGATGTAGGCGACCTCCTCGCCCACCTTCGTCGTCGCCGTCACGGTCAGTGTGACCTGATAGGTTTCGCCCTCCACACGCTGCACCGCGGTGTTGATGGACAGGTCCACCTGCGGCTCCCATTTGCGCGTGAAAATCTGTGGCGCCTTCGGCACCTCCAGCGAGGCGTCGTGAATGAACACCTTCTGCATGACGACCTGCTTGCCGCCTGCCTGTTCCTCTGCCACCTGTTTCTCCGTCGTCGGTTTGCCCGCCCGGTGTCGGGCGGAACGTTGTCTGAAATCAGCCCTGTTGCTGCAAGACGCGCGTCAGCTCGCCGCTCGCATCCATCGCGTGCAAGTCGTCGCAGCCACCCACATGCGTCTCGCCAATGAAGATCTGCGGCACCGTGTGACGCCCTGCGCGCCGGGTCATCGCCCGCCGGGTGTCCGGATCCTCGTCCACCGCGATCTCGTCGAACGCCAGGCCGCGCGCCTGAAGCAGCCGTTTGGCCATCAGGCAGTAAGGGCAGTAGCGTGTCGTGTAGATCTCGATGCGAGGCATTATCTCGCCTTGGAAACGGGCAGCCCGGCTCCCTGCCATGCGTTGAGACCGCCGCGCAGCGGGAAGACCTCGTCCCAGCCCTGCTTCATCAGCTTTTCGCGCGCGGCGCCGGCCGCGGTGCCAATCGCGCAGTAGAGCAACACGGGCTTGGATTTGTACTTCGCCAGCTCCTTCTCGGCCTCGCCAATCCGGGACATCGGCAGATTCACCGCGCCGATGATATGCCCCTTGCGGTAGTCAGACTGAGAGCGCACGTCGACGATCACGGGCTCGCGATCGTTGATCAGCCGCACCGCGTCGGCCGGCGAAAGCTTGTGGCCGGAACGCAACGAAATCGCGATTTCGTTGCCGATCACCGCCACGAGCACGACAATGAGCGCGGTCGTCAGGACCGGATGCCGGGCCAGGAAGTCGAGTATCAGGTCCATACGTCAGGGATCGGACTGGATTGGGGAAGGGCGTTCGTGCAAAGCACACGATTATCGCATTGGGGCGCCATCGGTAGAAGGCCGGGATTCGTCGCGCGCGTCATTTGGGGCGTCGGGCTGCTGACTGCGGCAGCTCTGGCCTCTCCGGTTTTCGCGGAGCCCGACGGCGATCGCATGGAGCAGACGACGGCGGAACTGGAGCGCGTCCGCGCCCGCCTCCAGGCGCTGAAGAAGGAAGTCGACCGTGACCGTTCACGCCGCGGCAAGCTGTTCCGCGAGCTTGAGGCCACCGAGACCAGGATCGGCGAGCTGAGCCAGACGCTGACGACACTGCAAGGCGACATCAACTCGGCGGAATCCCGCATGCAGCGCACACGCCGCTCGCGCGATCAGGCGCTCAAGGACGTGGAGCGCGAGCGCGAGACGCTCAAGCACCAGATTCGCGCGGCCTACCAGATCGGCCGCCAGGGCCGGACCAAGTTGCTGCTCAACCAGGAAGACCCCGCCGCGATCGGTCGCGTGCTGACCTACTACGACTACCTGGCCAAGGCCCGCAGCGAGCGGATTCAGTCCTTCACCACCGCCGCCAAGGCATTGCGCAAGCTCGAGGACCAGCTCGCCGGCGAAATCCGCTCGCTGGAAGCCCTGTTCGCCAAGCGCAAACGATCGCTGGATGCCCTGGAGGAGACGCGCGAGCAACGGGAACAGGCCGTGGCCACGCTGGAATCGAAGATTCGCGACTCCGTACTGGAAGTCGAACAACTGGAGGCCGACGAGCAACAGCTGCGGGATCTGCTCGCCAGCCTCGAGGACGTGCTCGCCGACATCCCGCTGGTGCTGGACGACGACGAGCCAATCACCCAGCGCAAGGGTGCGGTGGACTGGCCGCTGCGCGGACGGTTGCTGGCCGGATTCGGCCAGCCCAAGGCCGGCAATATTCGCTGGAAGGGACTCTGGATCGCCGCCGACGAAGGCGACCCGGTCAAGGCCGTGGCGAGCGGCCGCGTCGCCTATGTCGGCTGGATGCACCGCTACGGCGTGCTCGTGGTACTCGAACACGACGATGGCTGGTATTCGCTCTACGGACACAACCAGACCGCCTATGTGCAAATCGGCGAATGGGTGCGCAGCGGTGAAGCCGTCAGCGCCGCCGGAAACAGCGGCGGACACCGCGAGAGCGGCGTTTATTTCGAACTGCGCAAGGGGCAACGGGCCGTCGACCCGATTGGCTGGTTGGCCTCGCGTTGAACAAGGCGCGGGCTCAGATGGTCTGATCCTTCGGACACGCCCGGCCAACGCCGGTCGGGCGGCACCGACCATCAGGCGGTTGGGCCTGATCAGGCATAGGCCTTGCCTGATCAAAGCCCCCAGAATGACCCTGCCCCTTCACGGGGCTGTACTATGATGCGGAGAAGGTCGGGACACACCGCGACATCCCTCCCGACCCACGGAGATCACAACAGCATGAACAACACCGTCAAGACCGCTCTGCTGCTCTGCACGGGCGCGGTGGTCGGCATATCCATGACCTTCACGCAGGGCGTGTTTGCCGGGCGCGAGACCGCCTCCGAACTGCCGCTGTCCGAGTTGCAGACCTTCGTCGAGATTCTGAACCGGGTTCAGCAGGACTACGTCGAACAGATCGACGACGACGCGCTGCTCGAATCCGCCATCCGCGGCATGCTCTCCGGTCTGGATCCGCATTCGGCGTATCTGGATGCGCAGGAATTCAAGGACATCACCATCTCGACCTCCGGCAAGTTCGGCGGTCTGGGTATCGAGGTCCAGGGACAGAACGGCTTCGTCCGTGTCATCGCCCCCATCGACGACACACCGGCCCAGCGCGCCGGCGTGGAAGCGGGCGACCTGATCATCAAGGTCAACGACACGGCGGTGAAGGGCCTGACACTCAACGAGTCCGTACGACTGATGCGCGGCGAACCCGGCACCAAGGTCACGCTGGAGGTGGTCCGCCAAGGCGAACCCCAGCCGCTGGAAATCGACATCGTCCGCGACATCATCGAAGTACGCAGCGTGCGTTCACGCATGCTTGAGCCCAACTACGGCTACGTGCGGATTTCCACCTTCACCGGTGGTACCGGCCGCCTGCTGGAAGAGGAAATCCAGAAGCTGCGGGAGAAGAACGAGACCGCGCTGCGCGGACTGGTGCTCGACCTGCGGACCAATCCCGGTGGTGTCCTGAACGCCGCGGTGGATGTCTCCGACGCCTTCCTGAACAAGGGCAAGATCGTCTCGATCAAGGGGCGCAGCGATCAGGCCAACCGCACCTTCAACGCCACGCCGGGCGACCTGCTCGACGGCGTGCCGATCGTCGTGCTGATCAACGAGGCCTCCGCGTCGGCATCGGAAATCGTCGCTGGCGCATTGCAGGACCACAGCCGCGCCGTGCTCGTCGGCGCCAAGACCTTCGGCAAGGGCTCGGTACAGACCATCGTGCCGCTCAAGAACGACGCCGCGATCAAGCTGACCACGGCCCGTTACTACACGCCGTCCGGTCGCTCGATCCAGGCCGAAGGCATCAACCCGGACATTGCCATCGAGCGCGTCAAGGTCGAGAAGCGTGATGGCCCGAAAGCCATCACCGAGGCCGATCTCGCTGGCCGTCTCGATAACGACCAGCTGAAGGATCTGCTCGAAGCCGACGATGAAGAGGGCGGGATCAAGAGCGACCCCAACCTCGCCGAGAACGACTTCGGCCTGTTCGAGGCGCTGAACATTCTCAAGGGTCTGTCGATTCTCGAGCAGGCCAGACGCTAGACTTCGCAGCCGAACGCCTCGCCGCCGCCCCGCGGCGGGGCGTTTTCGCGACACCGGGGCCAGGGACAGCAGAGCATGCGCGGCACGCAACGGGCCAGGGACGCCGACTGATGCGACGACGGGGAATCCGGGGGCTCTGTCTCGTGGCGCTGGCGTTCGCGCCGGTGCTGGCGCATGCCCAGGCGCGCATCGCCATCATCATCGATGACCTCGGCTACAACCGCGCGAGCGGGGTCCGCGTGCTGCAACTGCCCGGCCCGGTTGCCTGCTCATTCATTCCCGATGCACCGTTTTCCGCCGAACAGGCGGAGGTCGCGTTCGAGCTGGACAAGGAAGTGATGCTGCACATTCCGATGCAGCCGCATGCCGGCGCGCGCGCCCACCCGAATACGCTGACGATCAACAGCAGCGCGGACGACGTGCGCCACCTGCTTCGCGCCGCGATGCTGCACATCCCGCACGCGGTAGGCCTGAACAATCACCAGGGCAGCCTGCTGACCGAACGCAGCGCGTCGATGCGCTGGCTGATGGACGCGATGGATGCCTACCCGCAACTCTATTTCGTCGACAGCATGACCAGCCCGCACAGCGTCGCGCTGAACTCGGCCCGGGCCGCACAGATTCCCAGCACGCGTCGCAACGTGTTCCTGGACCACGACCCGCGACCGGAGGCCATCGACGCCCAGTTCGACCGGCTGGTACGACACGCCAGACGCCACGGCACCGCGTTGGCCATCGGTCATCCTTACGATGAGACGCTGGACGTGCTCGAACGCCGGTTGCCCGCGCTCAAGCGCCAGGGCATTCAGATCGTCGCCGTCAGCGACCTGATCCACACGCGCATGGCCCAGCGCGACGATCAGGGGTGGCGGGTCAGTCTGCGTCTGGGCGACGTGCCGACAGCCACAACGCCAGACCGGATGCTGCAAGCAGCCAACTGATCGCGGGCATCCCGTTCCAGATCGCCGGGCGATAGCCATCCAGCCCGAAGATCACCAGGGCCGACAGCATCAGCGTGGCGCCGATCATGGTGCGGCGATTGCGCTGCTGCTCCCGCCGGAACGACTGCGTCAGCCGCTCCAGGTCCGCCCGGGAGACCCCACCGGATTCCCCTTGCGCCAGACGTGACAGCGCGCGCGGGAGTTCCTCCAGCAGCTGCGGCCCCTGACGTCGCAATTGCGCCATGACCCGCTTGGGACTCATGCGCTCGCGCATCCACTCCGTCATCAACGGCTTGGCGGTTTTCCAAAGATCCAGATCCGGATATAGCTGTCGCCCCAACCCTTCGACCTGGAGAATGGTCTTCTGCAACAGGACCAGCTGCGGCTGCACGGTCATGTCGAAACGCCGGGCCACCTCGAACAGGCGCACCAGAAACAGTCCGAACGACAGCTCGCTCAACGGTTTGTTGAAGATCGGCTCGCAGACGGAGCGGATCGCGCCCTCGAACTCGTCCACGCGCGTCTCGGCGGGAACCCAGCCGGACTCCACGTGCAGCTCGGCGACACGACGGTAGTCCTGATCAAAAAAGGCGACGAAATTCTCGGCGAGATAACGCTGATCATCCGGGGTCAGCGAACCGACGATGCCGAAGTCCAGCGCCAGCCAGCGAGGATTGTCCGGATCGCTGGTATCCACGAAGACGTTGCCGGGATGCATGTCGGCGTGGAAGAAATTGAAGAAGAAGACTTCACGGAAGAAGATCTCCACCCCGCGCTCGGCCAGCAGCTGAATGTTCACGTTGCGTTGCCGCAGCGTGGCGATCTCGTCCACCGGCACCCCGTGGAGCCGCTCCATCACCATCACGTTGGGCCGGCACAGCTCCCACACCACCAGCGGGTGATAGATCAGCTCGCTGCCCAGCCAGTTGCGCCGCAGCTGACTGGCGTTGGCCGCCTCGCGCAACAGGTCCAGCTCGTCGAAGATGACCTTCTCGTACTCGGTGACGACTTCCTTCGGACGCAGACGCGGCGCCAGCGGCGAAAACCATTCAGCCAGCTGCGCCAGCGCGTGCAGCAAATCCACGTCGCGCCGAATCTGCTTGTCGATACCGGGGCGGACCACCTTGACCACGACGTCGAAGCCGGGCTCGTCGCCCTCGCCCTTGAGCCGCGCCGCGTGCACCTGCGCGATCGACGCCGAAGCCAGCGGCTTGTCGTCAAAGATCGCGAACACCTGGCCCACCGACTTGCCCAGCGCCTGCTCGACCAGCGCACGGGCCTCGGCGCCAGGAAATGCCGGCACCTGATCCTGAAGCTTCGCGAGTTCACCGGCCAGCTCCGGCGGCAGGATATCCGGCCGTGTCGACAGCGCCTGACCGAATTTCACGAACACCGGCCCCAGCTCTTCCAGCGCCTTGCGCAAGCGGACGCCGATGGGTTCGGGGAACGAACGCCGAACCGGTTTGCCGAGGGCTTCCGCCAGTCCATAGCGGCGATATACACGCCGAATCTGCCAGAGACGGCGCAACTGTCGAGGTGAGAGCATGCGCGCATTCTCGCCGCGCCGCGCGCGCCGGGCAAACATCGGACGACGAGGCCCGGCGTTGACCCGCCGTGGGCATGTCGTACCATGCGGACGCAACGGGGAGACACAAATGAAAACAATCACCTTGCTGGCCTGCCTGATGGCCGTCGGCATCATTCCGGTCCACGCCGCCGAGACCACGTATCCGGTCAAGGACGATCCGTTCACGCGCACGCTGCGCAGCCCCACACCGGACGACCTGGCCTCCAAGGGCTTTCCGATGGGGGTTTACCGCGGCTCGCCGAAGGTCCAGGCCGACGCCCAGTGGTACGAGGACAACTTCTACAACACCCTCGCGGCCAAGAAGATCTGGCACGAGGGCACCAGCCCGGCGACGCACGAGCGCAACGGCCCGATCACCTGGGACATCGCCCCGATCCCGCAGGCGCCGCCACCGACCTGCGACAACCCGCAGCCAACGAAGTACGACGCGGAAGGCTGTCGCATCGTCGGCGCGCTGTTCGAGGACGTGGAAGCCGAAGATCCCGACAAGGCTCGCCGACTGCGGGAGGCCGTGCGACGCGGTCGTGACGTCTGGTTCAAGGGCACCTTCGGCAACCAGGATCTCAACGACATCCACCTCGCCCGCACCATCGGCTACGAGAACATGCACTACGGCGAGTGGATGCACACCAGGCACCGACCTTACCGCTACACCAAATGGGGCCTGATCAACGATCCGGATTGCGAGCAGGGTGACGCCTCGACGTACTGGCTGGACCGCTGCGACGACCCGAAATCCTCCGGGGTGATCGGCTACCGCAAGTATTTCCGCGACCCGACCGTCGACGAGGCGGGAAATGTGGTCTACGACCCGCGCACCGCACCCTATGAAGACGGCGAGATCGAGTCGCAGAAGCGCTTCATGATCGGCCACCCCTGCGTGCAATGCCACGCCGCGTTCGACCCCACCAATCCGCCGGCGAATCCCAATGAGCCGGAGTGGGAAAACATCATGGGGCTGATCGGCAACCAGTACGTGAACCAGCCGCTGGCGGCGTTCCTGTCCGCCGTGCCGCGGGACAACTTCGCGGTTCAGGCCGTGGGCGCAGCCCGCGTCGGCACCGTCGACACCTCGCTCAACCCCAATGATTTCCAGCACAACCCCGGCACCCAGAACAACATCACCGACTTCATCAACAAGCGCATCTTCCAGCACGAGATGAAGCACCCGCTCACCGGTGAAATCAGCACCGCGCCGACCCAGCATGTGCTCAAGGGCGCCGAGGATTCCGTGGGCGACCGGCTGGCGCTGCTGCGCGTCTACATCAACATCGGCATGTGCACCGAGGAATGCTGGGTGCCAAACTTCCCGGTGCCGGGCGATTTCTTCGGTGACGGCTCGACCCAGAAACCCATGTCGATCCAGCAGTGCGCGATCGACTGCGACGCCTGGAATTACGCCGACGCCAAGATGGAGGATCTCGCCGCCTACCTGCTGACCGGTGGACCGACCTACCTGCTCCACGCTACCGATGTGGACGGCACGCCGGGTGACACGTTCATCGACCTCGAACAGGTGCCGGCCGGCCGCAAGGTCTACGCCCGCAACTGCGCGCAATGCCACTCCACCAAGGTGCCACCCGACGCCATCGTCGGCGACCCCGACGCGCTGGAGCGCTTCTACGAGGGTCACGTGTTCGGCTCCGAGGATTTCTGGCGGCACGAGTTCACCGACGCCCAGCTCGAATCCGAAACCTTCCGCGAGCAATACCTGGTGCGGACCGGGGACGACGAATGGCAGCCGAAGCAATTCGCCGAGAACGGCGTGTTCGGCCAGGACTGGCTGGGCAACGACGAGCCCACGGCCTACAACGTGGTCGGCGTGAACAGCTGCCGCGCTCGCCATGACAACCATTCCACCGGCCACATCTGGGAGGAATTCGCCTCCGAGACCTACCGCGACCGGCCGTCACCGGGCTCCGAGCCGAAGAAGATCAACCGCATGGTGCCGCTGATCGGCGGCAACGAAGTGGGCACCAAGACCATTGGCGGCCCCGCCGAGCAAGGGGAGACCTTTGCCGACGACGGCGCGGGCTACTACCGCAACATTTCGCTGATCAATGTCTGGGCAATCGCGCCGTTCCTGCACAACAACGCGCTGGGCGAGCTGACCTATCTGGACGACGGCGGCATCGACTACACGGTGGCGGGCCGAATCGCGCAGTACGAAATCGCGATGAAGCGGCTGCTGATGTCGGATGACCCCAACGACGAGCCGCACCGGCCACAAAAGGTCTCGGTGACCACGACCGACATCAAGGTCGCGCCACGCGAGGATGGGCAAGGCCTGATCCAGCTGCCAGTGAAGACGGGGACGCCGGTGGCGTACTTCGCCAGTTCCGATCCCCACAAGCCCGTGTTCCAGAAATGCGATGACCTGATCGAGAACAAGGGGCACCAGTTCGGCGTGGACCTGCCCGCCGAAGACAAGGCGGCGCTGACCGAATTCCTGAAGCTGATGTAGCCGTTGCGCATGTTCGGCCCTGGACAGCGGCGGCATCACGCGACCCGACGTCGCAGACTGCCGCCCATGAAGACCGTCGTCGCCGCCGCGTTCATCGCACTGCTCGCCACCGGATGTGGCGGCGGTGATGACAGTGTCGGCGTTCACGATCTGGCCGAACGGCTGCCGCCGCTTTACGACCCGGCCAGCCTGTCCGCACGGGTGATCCCGAATTCGGACCTGCCGCCCGAGGGCACCCGATCACTGTTCGACCAGCTCGTCGCGCAGAACGGCGCGCTGCCCTACCCGTTCGAATCCGTCGTCGACTGGCTCGCCACACTGGATGCCCAGGGCCGGCGCCCGACCACGGTACTCATCCCGCACGGCCGCTCGCTGCAGAAGGGACGCTCCTCCTTCGCCGATCCGCGCGTCGTGCTGTCGGCAGACATCACGCCGCCGCCCGGCTCCGCCCTGGCTCCGCCACTGCGGGGGCGGTTGTTCCTCGGCTTTGTCGACGCCGCCGACGAGATCGAGGTGCTGTCCTACAACGAGGCCGCCGGTCGCTACGAATTCCAGCTCGTCCAGGACTACTGCGAAGGCTGCACGCCGCGCATCGTCTATGCCCGGCGCGGGGTCTGCCTGACCTGCCACCAGAATGCCGCGGCGATCTTTCCGGTCCGCCCCTGGGAAGAAACCAACGCCGCCCCGGTGATCGCGGAACGCATCGTCGCGGCGCATCCCGAGGCCGCCAACCTGCACGGCGCGCCGACCAGCGTGCGGCTGGCCGCACCCGAAGCCATCGACAACGCGACGGACATCGCCAACATGATCCCTCTGGCCCAACGCATCTGGCTGGATGGCTGCGGCGAAGGCGGCCCCGGCGATCAATGCCGCCGCGAGCTGCTGACCGAGGCGCTGCGCTACGCACTGGCACCCGGCAGCTACGACCCGGCGTCGGAGTCAGCCACCGCACTGGCAACCCGTCTGGCCACCAACTGGCCCGAGCGCGGTTTCGAGGTACCGGACAACGACCTGAACAACCGCAACCCGCTGGAGGATGACCTGTACCAGGGCGGTTGGCTGGCCGGCCTCAAGCGCGCCGTGTTCGGCCGCGATGCTGGCGGTGACGACCAGCGCGGGGAGGACAAGCTGGAGGCCTTCGACGCGCTGCCGCCGCTGCCGGCCGAGTTCGATCCACTGACCCGGCGCCCCCCGGCACGCTGGGCGCAGCCGCGGGACCTGGATGCGGTATACGCGCTGGCGCAGGCCTTCACTCCAACGGACATCGACCGCCTGCGACGTACCGGAGGGGTCAACGCTATCCTCGCCGCGCTGAACGACTCATCGCTGAACGAGCACGTTGGGGCGGTTCCGTTCCGTCGCACCGAGATCATGCTGGCGTTGCTGGCCCGGCTGGGTGCGGATGCCCGAGCGACGCGCTGGGGCCTGCCGCTCACCGAACTGTCACCGCCCATACGCGAGGGCGAACCCCCGCTGCAACTGGCCGCCGACTCGCCGCTCAAACCCTTCGAGACCTACTGTTTCGGCTGTCATCGTGACAATCCCAACGCCCGCCTGAACTTCATGGCCGGCGGCACCGAGGCCGACGTGCTGGATCACATCCAGGCCACCGACAAGATTCGTGACGCGCTGGACTACGAGCGCTATCGCGGCACGCGCAAGGCCGGCCAGTTGATGCCGCCGGAAGGCTCCTGGCAACGTGAACATCTGGAACAGGCGCTGGCCAACGGCGACGACCCGCTGACACCGATGCGCGAGCAAATCCCCGCGCTGTTCGATTTCTGAGGACGACCGATGCGCCCCACCCCGTTTCGCAGGCTCGCACTACCCACGCTGATCGCCGCGGGCTGGCTGCTCGGCACGCCGGCGCAGGCGGAGCCCGCCTTCGCGCGGCTGTACAAGAACCAGTTCGGTTACATGCCCTCCTGCAACGCCTGCCACAAGGACGGCGGCGGCACGCCGGTCAACCAGTATGGTCAGCAGTTCAAGGATGCCGGCCTGAATGCCGGAGCCTTCGCGAAGATCGCGGCGCTGGACGCGGACGGCGACGGCGTCCGAAATGGCGCCGAGTCGGAGGCGCGATCCAGTCCTGGTTCGGACAGTTCGACCCCCGACGCGCCCGGCGACTGGCTGGACACCAGCAACCTGATCCCGAAAGCGGTCCGCGCGTTGTTCCCCGACGTGACGACCTACAAGCTCGTCGACGCGATCTTCACGGACCGGGAAATCGCCCGCGCCGCAGCCCGCGGCGTAACCCTCGCCGCCGAGGACGAGAACACCATCTACGTGCCCGTCCGGGAACGCCGCCCGATCGGCACGGCCATCATCGTGCCCGGGCAACACGAAGGACAGCAGTTCTTCGTGCTGCTCGCCACCGATCGGCAGCTGCGAATCACGCATGCAAGCGCAATCGACGCCGGCAGCCTGGAGGCGGCGCGGCGCGAGGCTCTGTACGACGGCTTCATCGGCCAGTCGGTCGAAACGCTGGAACCGCCGGACGCGGACGACGCCGTTCCCGCCGCGGTGAACCGCACGGTGCAAAAGGCCGCGACGATGTTGCTGGTGCGACTGAAATCCGGCTGATGCCGTCAGCCGCCTGACGCTGGCGAACGCACGGCCGCAGCGGGCTGCCGGGACCCAAACTTGCCTCTCCAGGGCAATGGCCGGCTCAGCCGGCAGGCTCCCGTTATCGTCCGGACCAGCGACCAGCAGTGAAACTCGAACGCAAGGCCAAGCGGATCATCGCCATCGGCGGCGGCAAGGGCGGCGTCGGCAAGAGCATCGTGTCGACCGCGCTGGCCTGTCACTGGGCGCGCCAGCAGCGGCGCGTCGTGCTGATCGATCTGGACCTCGGCGCCGCCAACCTGCACAGCTACCTGGGCATCCGCCGGCAGACACCGACACTGGCGGATTTCCTGCGTCGGAAAACCGACAGCCTGGAGCCGCTGCTCATCCCCACCGGCCTGCCCCATCTGCGACTTTGCAGTGGCGCGGAGTCATTCCCGGGCATGGCCAATCCGCCGCACTGGCTCAAGCAGAAACTGCTCCGTCACATTCGCGCGCTGGACGCCGATGTGGTCATGCTCGACCTCGGCGCCGGCGTCGCCTTCAACACGCTGGATTTCTTCGACGCGGCGGACGACGGCGTGATCGTCACCGAGCCCGAGCCAGCCGCGGTGATGAACGCCTATGGCTTCATCAAGAGCGCGTTGCTGCGCACGCTGCAATCGGTGTTCCGACACCACGAAACGCTGGGCGAGGCGCTGGAAGCCGATCTGGCGCTGCCGGAGGATCGACGCGCCTTCAGCCTGGACTGGCTGCGGCAGCAGGCCCGGGCGCAGGCGCCCGACGCAGTCGCGCTGATCGACGAGGTGCAGCAGGCGTTTCGTCCCGCGCTGCTGGTCAACCGGCATTCGGCCCAGGCCAGTCCGGTGCTGATCGACAATCTGCGGATGCTGTGCCGGCAAAAGCTGGGCGTGGAACTGGACTGGCTGGGCCACCTGCCGGACATGCCGGACCTGCGGCGATCGCTGCTGAACGTGCCGGGCTTTCTGGACTCACCATCGGGTTCGCCCCTGCGCAAAGCCGTGGCCGCAGCCGCCCAGCCGCTGGAAACCCATTTCCCTCCGGAAGCACCGCCGCGTGACTACTCCGATGATGACGTCCAGGCACTGCTGAACATGGTCGACTGGCTGGACGATCACGCACTGGGCGGCAGGCCCCGAGATGCCTGGAAGCTGCGTGTGTACTTCCGCCCGGAAGAGGTGGACGCCCATCTGCGCAGGCATGGCAGCGGCCTCGCCGCCTGAGACCAAACTGGCGGCCGCGCCGACTACGCCTCGGAATCGTCGAGCAGCTGCGCGAGAGGCTGCGGGCGTGCGTAACCAAACCCCTGCCCCCAGCCACAGCCCAGCTTGTAGAGCTGGCGACCTTCGGCATCGGCCTCGATGCCCTCGGCGACCACACGCAGCCCCAGTTCGTCAGCCATCGCCGAAATCCCTCGGACGATGCGGGCGCCGCTGGGGCCTTTGCGAACCTCGCGGGCGAAGCTCAGATCGAGCTTGAGCACATCCGCCGAGAACGTGTGCAGGTAGGCCAGCGAGGAGTAGCCGGTACCAAAATCGTCAATGGCGATGGAGATTCCGAGCTTCTGCAATTCGGCGAGCAATTCCGCCGCGTGGTCCGGGTCGGACATCACCACGCCTTCGGTGAGCTCGATCTGCAACCGCTCCGGCGGCAGCCCGGTGGACTGGAGCGTCGACTCGATCAGGTCGTAGGCCGTCGGTTGCGCGAACTGACGCCCGGACAGGTTCACGCTGACGTACTGGCCGGCCAGCCGCCGCCCCTGCGCCATGAAGTCCATACAGGCGCGGCGGATCACCCAGGCATCCAGTTCCAGAATCAGCGATGTCTGCTCGGCCAGCGGAATGAACTCGGCCGGCGAGATCACGCCGCCGTCGGCCACTGGCCAGCGCACCAGTGCCTCGTAGCCCACCGGCTTGCCCAGCGGCAGCTTTACGATCGGCTGGTAGTGCAGTTCCAGCGCATCCGCCGCGATGGCATCGCGCAGCCGCGCCTCCATGCGACTTTGCTGCAACACCCCGTGGCGCAGCGCCTCGTTGACCGGCGCATTCGGCAGGGCTTCGGCTTCAGGCACACGCCGCGGTGCAGGCTCCTCCTCGCCGCTACGCACGCGATGCATGGCCACGCGGAATCGGCCGAGCATGCTATGCAGCACGAGCTGAACCATCGGATCAACGGATTCCAGGCGATCGCTCAGGCCTTCGCGGCTGATCACGGTGAGCTTGGTGGTGCCGATGGCGCGGACGCTGGCGGAACGCGGCCGGGTATCAATCAACGCCATCTCGCCGACGATCTCGCCCGGCCCCAGCGTCGCGAACACCGTGCGCTGGTCACCGGAACCGGTGAAGACCTCGACGGCACCATCGTCCAGCAGATAGGCCACGTCGCCGGCATCACCCTCGGCGAAGACCAGTTCCCCGTCTTCGTATGTGCGTCGCTGACCCGCGTCGAGCATCGAATTTACCCCCCGGCGAACATTACGGCGCGGGCATTCCGGGCACAAGCGATTAGACTGACAAAAAACAAGGGGGAGACCACGTGAAAGCCATCTGGATGCTGGCCGTTCTGGCCATCGCCATCTTCGGGCCGGAATGGGCCCACGCCCAGGACGACCTGTCCGTGCTCGACGCGCTGGACATGGACGACCTGGTCGAAGTGGAGCCACCGCCACCAGCCTGGCAGTCCATCGGCAGCCCAATCGCGCTGGGCGCCTTCTTCTTCTTCGTGCTGTGGCTGGGCCGGCTGGCCGTGCCGTTCCGGGTCAGCAAGGAATCACTGACGCTGTTCTATTTCCCCACCGGCGTAAAGCGCGGGCTGGCCCTGGCGATCACCCTCTACGGCATCGCGTTCGCCTTCGGCGCGGCGGAAATCGCCTACCAGCTTCATCTGCACGGCAGCGCCGAGGCGTACTTCGCCAACATGTCGCAGGGCAAGCTCATCGCCTTCACCCACGCCCATTTGTTCGGGTTCACGACCAGCTTTCTGGTCATCGGCATCCCGTTCTCGATGCAGTTCAACCACCTCTGGATCTACCAGTGGGTGTTCCCCATCGGCCTGGCCGCCGCGCTCACCGACGTGATGTCGTGGTGGGGCATCAAGTACGTGAGTCCGAATTTCGAGGTCATCTCCATCGTCTGCGGAATCCTGTTCTCGCTCAGCTACCTGTACATGCTGATCGGCCTGCTGCGCGTGCTGCTGTTCCCACAGGTGATCTGGGCGACGGACAAGGATCGGGAAGAGCGGCTCAGCAAGAAGGAGCTGGATCCGACGAGTCATACCGGCTATTGAGTCGGGCGCTACCGTCGAGCAAGCACCTCAACATGATCGAAGCCATCTTCATCGCCGCACGCAGCGGGGAGCCGCAGGTGTCGGTTGACCGGGTTTCCGTCATCCCTGGAAAGGGCATCGTCGGCGATCGCAATTTCGACCGGTCGGACTGGCCCGGCCAGAACATCACGTTCATCGAAGCCGAGGCAGTGGAAGACTTCAACAGGACATTCAATCTCACGATTTCCCCCGGAGACACACGCCGCAACGTGGTCACACGGGGTGTTCGTCTGAACGATCTGGTCGGACGGTTGTTCGAGGTTGGCGGGGCGCGGTTCTACGGCGTCGAACTCTGCGAACCGTGCGCGACGCTGGGCGACGAACTGGCCACCGACACGCTGCCTGCCTCCCGGGTCGTGAAAGCCTGGGTGCACAAGGGCGGCCTTCGGGCGAATGTGATCTCGGACGGCGAATTGCGTTGCGGAATGCGATTCAGCGTCCAGGCCATGCCTGACTGAATCTCGTCACCTCGAATGCCCCGTGCTATCGCAGCAGCCAGCCCGCATCCGCCGCCGCCTCAAGCCTCGCCTTCAACCTGTTCCAGACATCCGGCAACGGCCCGGCGACACCGCCGTTGCGATCCAGCACCTGCGTCAGACGGATGCCGTGCCGGCGCCAACCCTGTCCTTCGGTGGCGAGATTCAGCAGAACGGGATTGACCCGATCCACGGCCTTGGCGAATTGCGCGTCCGGGGTCTCGCCGGCCTCGAATTCATCCCACAGCGCCCGGTCGGCGCTGCCCTGCTCGAACGGCAGCATGCCGAACAGGCGATCGGCGGCCTGTTGTTCACGTTCGGCCTGATCGGCCGCGGCTTCGGCGTCGTAGAGAAAGGTGTCACCGGCATCGATTTCGACGATGTCGTGCAGCAGCAACATGCGGATGACGCGGTCGACGTTGACCGGGTAGACGGCGAACGGCGCCAGCACCATGGCCGACAGCGCGGCATGCCAGGAGTGTTCTGCGGAATTTTCCTGCCGGGAGCCGTCGGTGATCCACGATTGCCGTTGGATCGTCTTGAGCTTGTCGACCTCGATCAGGTAGTCGAGCGTCTGTTCCAGCGACCGGCTCACGCCTCGGCGGTTTTGCGTTCCAGGCGCCGGATGCGGGCTTCGAGCCGGTCCGTTCCGGTCCGCAGGTCGTCGACGGCATCCATCCAGTCGTTGACGTCGTCGCCGTGGACGAGATCACCGGTTTCCTCGCGCAGGAACTCGATGGTGTCATCGCCCAGGGTCTTCATCGCCTCACGACCCCAGCCGAAAAAGCGCCGCGCGGTCTGACCGATGCGGTGGGCGGCGATCGGCCCGAACATCCGCTCCAGCGGCGCCTCAAGGTCGATATCCAGCGCCTCGAACACCTCGGCGAAGCGCTGCGCCAGCACGGCGTCGCCCTCGATACGCACGCCGCCGGACAGCAATTCGGCCTGCTTGTCGGCGCCCGACGCGGCCAGGCGCGCGAAGTCACCGAGGCGTCCGCTGAGCCGCACGTCGGGTTCGTCCGGCCAGAACACGGAGAGCTGCAAACGATCGACCACGGGCACGGCGAACACGGTCTGGTCCCAGCCGGAAATGGTCACGGCGATGACGCGGCCGTCCAGCTTGCGCAGGCGATCGGCGACCTCCGGGTCCAGCGCCAGCGCGCGGTTGAGCCCGGCCTCGACCACGGCGACGCCGTTGGCGATCAGGCTCATGCGCCAAAGCCCCGGTGCACGGCGCAGATGCCGCCGGCGAGGTTGAAGTACTGGCAGCGCAGGAAGCCGGCCGTTTCCATCATGCCCTTCAGCGTGTCCTGATCCGGATGCATGCGGATGGACTCGGCGAGGTAGCGGTAGCTGGCCTCGTCCTTGGCGACGTAGCGGCCCAGCGCCGGGAGCACCTTGAAGGAATATTCGTCGTAGAGCTTGCCGAAGCCGGTCGAGGTCGGCTTGGAGAATTCCAGCACCAGCGCGCGGCCGCCCGGCTTGGTCACGCGCTGTATTTCCTCCAGCGCCGCATCCTTGTCGGTGACGTTGCGCAGGCCGAAAGCCATGGTGACGCAGTCGAAGTGATCGGTCGGGAACGGCAGTTCCTCGGCGTTGGCGATCACGTAGTCCATGCCCTGAACGATGCCGCGGTCGATCATGCGATCCCGACCCACGCTGAGCATGGACGGGTTGATGTCGGAGGCGATGACCTGCCCCTCCGGCCCGGCCTGACGGGCGAACTTGCCAGCCAGATCGCAGGTGCCCGAGGCCAGGTCCAGCACCCGCTCACCGGGCCGGACAGCGGCCAGATCGATGGTGAAGCGCTTCCAGACGCGATGAATGCCCATCGACATCAGGTCGTTCATCAAGTCATAGCGCGACGCCACCGAGGCGAACACTTCACCGACGCGGCGGGTCTTGTCGGTGGCGTTGACGGTCTCGTAACCGAAATGCGTGGTCTTGCTCATCAGGCCTTGCCCGCGTTGGGGTTGTATTGCTTGACGACGGAATCGAGCGTGCGCACACCGGGGTCGCGACCCACGCCGGCGGCGTCGAGCCGGGCCAGGTAGTTCTGCCACAGCGCGTCCTGGTTCATGCAGAACTCGTGCAGCAACTGCCACCCGTAGAGGCCGCTGTCATGCCCGTCGTCGAACACGGGACGGATCGCGTAACTGCCCACCGCCTCGATGTGTTCGATGCCGACACTGCGCTTGCCCCAGACCAGCTTCTCCTGCCCGGGGCCGTGACCCTTGACCTCGGCCGATGGCGAATAGACGCGCATCAGCTCGGCGGGAATCGAGTAGGTGGACCCGTCGTCATAGGTCACGTCCAGCACGCGCGATGCGCGGTGCAGAGTCAGCTTGGTGGGAACCGGAATCATCAGGTCAGCAGTCAACAATCATGAGGCGCGCACGATAGCACCGCGGGCCCGTCCTCACGAGGCGCGGCGACCATGAGCCGGCTCAATCGGCCGGATCGCGACCGGGTGCATGGCTGGGCGCATGCCCGGTCCAGCGCTTGTAGGCGCGGGTGAAACTGCTGGCGTCGGAAAATCCGACCAGGTAGGCCACCTCGGTGATCGAGCAACGCCCGGCGGCGAGATGGCGATCCGCCAGCTCGCGGCGTGTGGTTTCCACGAGTTGACGGAAGCTGGTGCCGCGGTCGGCCAGCTTGCGTTGCAGGCTGCGCTGGCTGACGTGGAGCGCATCGGCAACCGCCTGCTGGGAGCAGGCGTTGCCCGGAAGCAGCCGTGAGATCGCGTCACGCGCGGTGGACACGATGTCGTCACGCATCCGGTGCCGGAGCATATCGTCGAGCAACGCCTCGTTGACGGCGCGCAGCGCCGGGTTCGCCGTTTCCAGCCGGCGCTCGGCCAGTTCGCGGGTGTAGATGATGCGCGTGTGCCCGACACCAAAGCTGACCGGACAGCGGAACATCTGCTCGAACACCGCTGGCTGCGCCGGCACCGGACGCGCGAACTCGGCACGCTCCGGCCCACAGTCCTTCCCGACCAGCGCCCGCGCGGTACGAACCATGATCGCCGCGAAGGCATCCACGGCCTGCCAGGCTGGCGGCGGCTCCACCGGCACGTGTCCAAGCCGCAGCCAGCAATGCCCGTCATCCTCACCGTACTCGAGCCGCGCGGCATCGGTGACGACACGACCGTAACGCGACATGCGCTGCATGGCATCGCGCAGCGAGTCACTGACCAGCGTGGTGACGGTCAACGCATGAAAGGTCGTCTGGTTCACATGGCGAGCCACGCGCAGCCCAAAGGCCTCGTCGCCAGTCGCGGCGACCACGGCGGCCCATAACCGCGTGGTCTGGCTGAGCGGAATGCGAGCATCGGGGTCGGCCAGACAGTCCGGATCGATGCCGGCCGTGCGAAACAGCGGCACCCAGTCGATCCCGGCATCCTGAAGCGCGGCGCGGATCGCGCGCGCCCAGCTCGCCAGCGTGGTGATGTCGTCCGCGGAGGTCATCAACCGGCCAACCGGACCGGATTGGCGCAAGCGATCATGCGAATGGCGCGTTCGGCCCTGCCGAGGTGTTGCGAACACCGGACACTGGCGACAGTCACGGTAGGAGAACTCTTGTCATGGAAACCCGCAATCTGTCGGATAGCGACAAACAGAAAATCCAGACCATTCGCGCCGGCATCAGCGCCGCGTCGGATGATTTGCGCCGGCGCCATCGCTGGCTGCGCCATCAGAACGCCATCGGCGCGCTGATCATGGCGGGTTCCATCGCCGGCGCCGTGGCCAGCGGCTGGGCATATGTGGCGGGTGTCATCCCCTGGTATGTCTGCATTCCCCTCACCGCGGTGTTCCTGTCGTTCATCCACGAACTGGAACACGACCTGATCCACCAACTGTACTTCCGCAACAGTCCGCGCGCCTACAACCTCATGATGGCGCTGTGCTGGATCACCCGGCCGAGCACCATCAGCCCCTGGGTGCGCAAGCGCATGCACCTGCACCACCACAAGTACTCGGGCACCGAATCGGATATCGAGGAGCGCGGCATCACCAACGGCGAACGCTGGGGTCTGCGTCGCCTGATCATGACCGGCGACAACATGCTCGCGGTCTACCTGCGTCCCAAGACGATGTACCAGACGGCAAAGGCGTTCATCCGCGCCCAGAACCCGACGTCACAGGAGGAAGTGAAGCGGTTGGCGAGAGAACAACGCCGCGGCTATTTCCCGCTGGGGCTCATGCACTACCTGTTGTGGCACAGCTTCGTGCTGTTTCACCTGGTCAATGGCGTGGCTCTGCTCATCGGCAACGGCATCCCGCTGTCCGCCGGCATGGAAGCGGCGATCGGCCTGCTGAACACCACGGCCGTCGTCTACCTCGGCCCGAACATGCTGCGCACGTTCTGCCTGCACTTCATCAGCTCGAACATGCACTACTACGGTGATGTCGAGGCCAAGAACATCATCCAGCAGACCCAGGTCCTGAATGTCTGGTGGATGGCACCGCTGCAGTTGTTCTGCTTCAACTTCGGCTCCACCCATGCGATCCACCACTTTGTCGTGAAGGAACCGTTCTACATCCGCCAGGCCACCGCCAGGGCAGCTCATCGCGTCATGCGTGAGAACGGCGTGCGGTTCAACGACCTGGGGACGTTCCGGCGGGCGAATCGCTACGCGCCGGAACACGCCGAACAGCCATCAGTCGCCGTCCGGCCTTCGGAGTCGGTGGACGCCTGACCGGAAAGAAAACACCGCGGTGCGTCAGCGACGCACCGCGGCAAACCGGAGATTGATCTCTCTTCCAACCACGCACCAGCCATATCCACTGACGGGTTTCTCTGGACGTGGGCACTTCAAGGTTGTGTGAACGGTGGACTGCTACGGCGCCGTCTCAGGTTCGAGAAACGCGGTAAGAAACTCGGTGATCACGTGGCATTCGTCGCTCTCCACCAGAACACCTCCGACCGACCAGTCCACATAGCCGTCGTGACGAACATTCACGACAAAAACGCCCGGGGCTTCATAGGCCGTCGCGACGGGGTCGCCAACCGCCTCGAACGCATACTGGACGCCATCCTGGTCGATCACCTCCCCCTCCGCGGTTTCGGCAATGGATGCCCCGGATGAGGCATCCCGAATCTCGATGACGATGCCCGGTACGAGTTGCGTGGTACACACAATCTCGTCGCTATGAGGCGAATCCGAGCAGGCGGAAAGGAGCAGTGCGACTGATAGCGCAACGATTGATCCTAAGCGCATCTGAATCTCCTGTTGTTTGCGGTAACTACGGCCTGACGTCGAGCGCTCGTCCGTGGATTGCTCGACCCACTACAACAAATGACTATCCGGCACTCTCCTCGTCCAGGTACACCGTCGCATGCGTTCCGTCGGTCGCTGTACCGCCCGGGCAACTAGAGACATACGCCGTGAATTGGGCATCGATCTGTTGGGTTGTAGACAAATACCCGGGGGCCGAGGCTGAGAACTCCCACGGTTCGGAAACGATTCCGAACGAACACGGCAACACGCAACGCAGACCGTCGGTTTCGACCGTGACGTTGGAGTTGAAGTCAGATTGGTCAAAGACGTCTTGTGCTGACCCCTCGACATCCGCGTATGTGAAATCAGACAGCAAAACCTCACCAATCACCGCGTCCGTGGAGGACCCGCGAGCCTGGTCGAGAGAAATCACCGCGGCACCAATGCGAAGGGGCATCGTGCAAGCCTGCAAGTCATCAGCCGCACTATCCGAACCGCAAGCAGCAAGTACCAGCAATGCAGGGACGGTTGAGGCTAGATTGAACGATTTCACGTTTTCGGCTCCCGGCAGCTAGCTGCTGCCTACGTTGTGACTCGAACCGGCCATCTCCTCGTAGTACGCATAGCGATTGTCGTAGAAGAAAACGTCTGTCTGGAATCCGCCATCCGGCGCGCCGGAATAAGGGGCTGATAACTCCGTGGTCAGCTCGATGACGGACACGTCATCATCTGATCCGGAACAGGCGACCAGTCCCGATGCCAGAAGCATCCGCGCACCAGAGAACAACAGCGCCCCGCCGGCCTCTCGATATCCCGCATTTGAAGGCCCGAAGCGGTACGACATCACTCAAACGCCAGCGTCGCCAGCTCAGACCCGGTGGCCACATCAGTCACGATCAGGAACGCATTGGATAGTGTGTAAAGCGTCTGGCTGGTGGCATCCGTCGCGATGACCGACCGCAGCGGCTCGTTGTAATAAATCGGCGCGAAGCTGGTGCAGCCTCCCTCATCGCCTTCAGCCGTGGGCGGGCAGGCATCTCCGCCGCCGGTCTGCTTGTGGTCCACGCGCAGGTCTTCGGTGATCGTGCCGGCGGTGTCGATGTTCCAGGTGATGAAGCCGGAGAACGCCCGCGACTCCGATGGCGATCCGATATAGGCCGGAATGCTCAGCAGCCCGGTTGTGTCGGTAGACGGCGCGTAGGTGAACGCCAGCGGCTCGTGTTCGGCCAACGAATAGGCGTAGTCGTCCGGTTCAATGGCCGGCGTGGCCGCGGCGATCCGCGCCGGGTTCGTCAGGTCCGAGACATCGAAGAGCTGGAGCTGAAACGCGTTACCCGTCCCGACACCACCCTCTCCGCCTTCGCGGCCGATGGTGAGCAGCACGTCGTCGGACACCGGATGGATGTACGAGGAGAAACCGGGAATCTCCACCTCGCCCAGCAAGGTCGGGTCGGCCGGATCGGACAGGTCGAAGGTGAACAGCGGATCGATCTGCCGGAAGGTAACGACGTAGCCGACATCGCCAACGAACCGCGCGGAGAACACGCGCTCGTCGTTACCGAATCCGGTCACGTTGCCGACCTGGGTCAGAGCGTCGTCATCCAGACGCAGCACGGTGACGTCATTGGTCGGCACGCTGGCTTCGGCGGGACACGCTTCATTGGGATTGACGCTACCGCAGCTGTCGGCCCGCGATGTGGCCAGCCGCAGATGACCGTCGAACTCGCTCATCGAGTAGCGGTTGAGCAGCCAGCCGTCGACGGCGCCAGCGCCCCGGGGCACGGCCGCGCCGCTGTCACTGATCTCGAAACGCTGGACCGCGGTCTGGTCGACCTGGAACGGCGCGAAGAACCAGCCGTTGCTGGTCTGCGCCAGATACAGGTTGTCCGCCGAGGCGTAGACCATCCAGGCGTTATTGACGGTGCCGATGGCCGCGTTGTTGCCGCCGTCGGTGTCGACGCTACTGATGGTCAGCGTGGCCATCGCGGTGGCGACGTCCGGCCGGTACAGGTCGTCACAGGCCATCGGGGTGAAGGCGGCACCAACCCCGCTGGCGACATTGGGGACGAGATCCGCCAGCGGCGCCGCATCGGCCTCGGACTGGGCCAGTGCAACCAGCTCCTCGCGCAGTTCGTCCGCACGCTCGGAATCACCCTCCGACTCCGCCTCGAACCAGGCGCTGACGCGGCTGGTGAACGCATCATCGGAGTACAGGCCATCGAGCCCCGTGAAGTAGTGACCGGCGACCAGATGGATGCGTGAGTCGATCCGTCGCGAGCTGATGTAGTAGCCGTCGACACGGTACTGGCCGATCCGCACCGGGGCGGCGGCATCCGAGACGTCATAGAAATCCAGCCGGGTGCCGATGTTGTCGGCGACCACGGTGGTGAGCCGTTGTGTCGTGGTGTCCAGATACTGTCCGTGCAGATAGACGGAATCGCCCAGATCGATCCGGCCGACCTCGTGACTGAGCGCCGCCGGCATGGCGTCAATCACGCGGACACTGGCCGTTTGGCGATGCATCGCGAAGATCAGGCCGCGCGCGCTGTCCGTCTCGATCAGGTCGGCCTCGTCCACGCCGACCTCCTGGGTGTTGGTTTCGGTGAAATCCGGGGCCGCCGCCTCTCCACCCGCATCGGCGGCAACCGGTACGGCGCCATCTTCGGCGTAGAAGTAGATCGGACTGATCGCGCGCTCGACGAAACTTTCCGCCGCGAACGTCCGCCAGTCGGCGCAGCTGGCGACTTCCTTCAGGCGCAGTTGGGCCGCGGGTGTTCGCTTCGCCGTCAGCGTGAGGCGTTCGCCACCATCGAAACCATCACCCGATCCACCACAGGCCACGAGCACCGTGGTGCTCACCGCCAATGTCAGTGCCGTGCAAATCCGTCCGTTCATCGTGCGTCTCCCGCGGGGCTGTCGCCCCAATTCGCAATCACCAGGGTGGATTGAGTGTCGTCTTCGCGGCGTCCGATGCCGCTGACCCGCCCACGACTGCCGTCCGGGTCGTAGACGGCGTTGATCACCAGGTCGCGCTGCTCGTAGCTGGCCGCGTCAACCGAGTCGTACTGGAAACTGCCATTCAGCGCTTCGGCATCCAGGCGTTGGGTGAAGCTGGTCTCGTTCGGCTGGAATGCGACCAGCTTCACGTCGAAACCTTCATCAAGGCGGCCATCGTCGGTGGTGAACTGCACCGACACTGGAATCAGCACATAGTCGGGACAACCGGCGTCGGGATTGTCATCGGCCGGTTCCACGTCCACGAGTTCGACCTCCTCGCCCGTATCGGTCACGGTGAGCGTCAACCCCGTTTCATCCGACTCGGTGAACTCGAGCATGCTGCGATCGGTTCCGACCGCGAGATTCAGCGCCTGACGCGGGGTGAAGCCCATCGGCGTCAAGGTGTCGCGGTCGATCGCTTCGCGGCTGATCTCCGCGCACCCGGCCAGCCCCGCGCTGTCACCCGATGTCGGGCTTGTCGGGTCACCACCAATCGGCGACTCGCTGCCCGACTGTCCACCAGCGCAGCCCGACAGCAGCAGCGCCACCAACACTGGCGGCAGCAGCGCGAGAATCGGGCGTCGACACATGCGGGTGTCCTCGGGACGGTGAGTGACATCATTATTCGCCGATCGCGAGGCTGGTTCTACAGCTTTTGTGCACATATCATCTGGCGTTAACGCGATTTCATGTGCATTCTCGCCATATGCCCGAGGCCCTTGACGCACAGGCTGTCAGCCGAGAACTGCTGCGATGCTGGCGCGGCCGGCGATCGCAACCTGCGCAGTCCCGGCGCCTGGGCTACACCAGCAACGTCGCCTACGCCTGGGAGTCGGGCCGACGGTCTCCCACCGCGGTGGAAGCATTACGATGCGCCGCACTCGGCGGCCGGCCGGCGGAGTCGATCTGGGTGGCGTTTCACGGCAATCGGCCGGCATGGCTGGACCATGTCGCTCCGGATTCACCGGAAGGTATCGTCGCCGCACTGAGCGATCTGCGTGGACGCACCCCGATTGACGAGATCGCGGACCGCGCCGGTCTCAGCCGGTTCGCCGTATCCAGAGCGCTGTCCGGCCAGACCATGCCGCGCCTGCCAACGTTCCTCGCGTTGATTGAAGCGCTGAGCCTGCGCCTGCTGGACTGGCTGGCCGCCGCGGCGCCCATCGCCCGCCTGCCCAGCGTGGCGCCCGCATGGGCCCAGCTCGAAGCGCAGCGCCGCGCCGCCTACGCGCTGCCGTGGACACAAGCCGTGCTGCGGGCGCTGGAACTCAGTGAATACGAGCACCTGCCCGAACATCGGACCGGCTGGATCGCGCGTCGGATTGGGGTTCCCGACGCCGTGGAGCAGGACTGCCTGGATGCGCTGAGCGCAGGCGGGCAAATCACCTGGGACGGCCGGCACTGGCGCGTATCGGGCAGCGAAGCCCTGGATACGCGGCGGGATCGCACGCTGGGCATTCGCAACAAGCGCTTCTGGGCGCAAACCGGGCTGGAGCAGCTCGGCGCCCAATCCGACGGACTGTTCTCTTACAACGTGTTTTCGGTGTCGGAGCGCGACCTCGAACGGCTGCGCCGCCTGCATCTGGCCTATTTCCGGCAGCTGCGCTCGGTGGTCGCCGAATCCACGCCATCGGAGCGCGTGGTGGTCGCCAACGTCCAGTTGTTCGCGCTGGACCGTGGCGCGCTGGGCCGTCCGGCCGAGACGCCGGACGAGACCGAGGATGCAGTTGCGGTCACGCCGGCAACACGGGACGCTACCAACTCATGACTAACCGCTGGAGAAGGGCGCCGTGACCGAGACCTGGTTAGAACACCCGTTCTGGCTCGGCGTGCTGGGCAGCACCGTGGCCGGCGCCTGCACGGCGATCGGCGCCGCGGCCGTATTCGGCATCCAGCAACTGTCCCCCAAGCTGGAGGACATCATGCTCAGCGCGGCCGCCGGCATCATGCTCGCGGCGTCGTTCTTCTCGCTAATCCTGCCGGGTCTGGACATGGCCACCGAGGTGACCGGCAGCAGCACCATGGCGTCCCTGGTGGTGATCGCCGGCGTGCTGATCGGCGCAATCGGCCTGTGGATGCTGCACGAGCATGTGCCGCACGAACACTTCATCGGCGGGCACGAAGGACCGGACAGCCACGAGATCAAGCGCATCTGGCTGTTCGTGATCGCGATTACCCTGCACAACCTGCCGGAGGGCATGGCGGTCGGCGTCGGTTTCGCCACCGGGGATGTCGGCAACGGCATGGGGCTGGCGATCGGCATCGGGTTGCAGAACATCCCCGAGGGGTTGGCGGTTTCGGTCTCGCTGCTGGCGATCGGGTATTCCCGGCTGTCGGCCTGCGGCTGGGGCGCGCTGACAGGGCTGGCGGAACCACTTGGCGGCGTAATCGGCGCCGCCGCCGGCGGTCTGGCCACGCTGGCGCTGCCATCCGTGCTCGGCGCTGCCGCCGGGGCGATGCTCTACATCATCAGCGACGAAATCATCCCGGAAACGCATCGACGCGGGTTCGAGACACCCGCAACATTCGCGTTGATGACCGGGATGGTCGTGATGATGTTTCTGGACACCACGCTGGGATAAGCGCGGCGACCTGAATCGGGTCAACAGGCCCTTCTAGTCGGGCCGCCCGTGCTCCTTGAGCTTGCGGGTCAGCGTGTTACGCCCCCAACCGAGCAGACGCGCCGCTTCCTGCTTGTGCCCGTGACTGTGTTCGAGCGCCACGTCCATCAGCGTCTGTTCCAGTTTCAGCAGCGCGTCCTGCGCCACGCCCACCGACCCGTCGGCCAGCGACTGCCGGGCCCAGGTCGCGAGCTGGGCATCCCAGGCTCCAACGGGTTCGCTGGATATCGCGGCGGTCGACACCGGCGCGACTTCCTCTCCGCCGGACGACCGGATCGACGTCGACGGCGTCGCGCCGAGAATCTCGGGTGGCAGATCATCGGCGTGGATGTCCTGCCCCGGCGCCATGACCGTCATCCAGCGGCAGACATTTTCCGCCTGGCGCACGTTGCCGGGCCAGTCGAACTCCTGAAGCCGTGTCATCGCATCCGGCAGGATGCGCTTCGGCTCCACATCCAACTCACGCGCCGCACGCGCCATGAAGTGCGTCATCAGCAGCAGGAGGTCGGTCTTGCGTTCGCGCAGGGGCGGGATGCGCACGCGAATCACGTTGAGGCGGTGGTACAGATCCTCACGGAACTTGCCGGCGTCGACCGCCGATTCCAGGTCCTGGTTGGTCGCCGCGATCACGCGCACATCGACCCGCACCGGAATGTGACCGCCCACGCGGTAGAACTCACCATCGGACAGCACACGCAGCAGGCGCGTCTGAAGATCCGCCGGCATGTCGCCGATTTCGTCCAGGAACAGGGTGCCGCCGTGGGCCTGCTCGAAGCGACCACGGCGCAGCGCGGTTGCACCGGTGAACGCCCCTTTTTCGTGACCGAAAAATTCGGATTCCATCAAATCTTTCGGGATTGCGGCCGTATTGACCGCAATGAACGGTTTTCCCGCCCGGGGGCTGTGTTCGTGCAGGGCGCGCGCGACCAGTTCCTTCCCGGTTCCGGACTCCCCGGTGATCATCACCGTGATCTGCGAACGAGTCAGCCGGCCGATGGCTCGAAAGACCTCCTGCATCGCAGGCGCCTCGCCGACGATGATGGCATCGCGCTGCTCGGCATCCAGCCCTTCCGCCTGCGACTCACCGGCGATCCGCGCCGCGCGCTGCACCAGCTCGACCGCGTCATCCACGTCGAACGGCTTGGGCAGATATTCAAAGGCTCCCTTGCGATAGGCCGCCACCGCGCTATCCAGGTCGGAGTGCGCGGTCATGATGATGATCGGCAGTTCCGGCGCGCTGGCCTTGACCCGCTCCAGCAGCTTCAGCCCGTCGATGCCGGGCATGCGGATGTCGGTCAGCAGAACGTCCGGAGAATCCGACTCCAGTTCGTCCAGCATCTCCACACCGCCGGGAAAGCTCTTGACGTCCACATCGTGTGCGCCGAGTGCGCGTTGCAGCACCCAGCGAATTGATTCGTCATCGTCGACAATCCATGCCTTCACGTTTCTCGGCCCTCCGACGATATCGGGAGAAATACGGAAAACACCGTACGCCCCCGCCGACTGCTGCATTCGATGAATCCCCCGTGGTTCTGGACCAGATACTGAGCAATTGACAGGCCAAGTCCGGTTCCGTCCGCGCGGGAGGTCACCAGGGGGTAGAAAATCTTGTCGATCATGTCCTGATCGATACCAGGCCCGTTGTCCTCGATATCGACCTGGGCCACAAGGCGATGCCGCGTCGCGCCGATCGTGAACTGCCGTCGCGCGCGGGAGCGGATGAAGATGGTGCCGCAGCGCACGGCGGTGGCGTCGAGCGCCTGCACAGCATTGCGGAGAATGTTCAGAAACACCTGAATCAGCTGCTCTCGGTCGCCATAGACGTTGGGCAGGCTGGGGTCGTAGTCACGGACGATGATGATGTCGTGCAGGCCATCGATCTCAACCAGTTGCCGGACATGTTCCAGCACTTCGTGAATGTTCAGTTCCGTGGGCTGGGGACGCCGCGATGGCCCCAGCATCTGATCGACGAGACGCTGCAGGCGATCCGCCTCCCGGATGATGATGCGCGTGAATTCGCTCAGTCCCTGATCGGGCAGTTCCCGCTCGAGCAACTGCGCGGCGCCGCGCAGGCCGCCCAGGGGATTCTTGATCTCGTGAGCCAATCCGCGAACGATCTCGCGATTCAGCTTTTGATGCGCCAGGGTCTGCTCGTCGCGCGAAATGCGCATATGGCGCTCCAAACGAAAGAATTCCAGCAGCAACAGGGCACGACGCTTCGAATCCGCCAGCGGCGAAAACGTGCAGTCAACGATGATGGCATCGGTATCGCTGCGCTTGAGCGCCAGCTCGCGTTCGATCATCGGAGCGCCCAGCTCGATGACCTCCTGGCAGCGCGCCTCCAGCGGCGCCAGATGCGGAATGCCGGCCGTCACGGGCTCGCCCAGCACATGGCGGGCACCGACACCGAACAGCATCTCCGCGGCGGCGTTGACAAAGACGACACGCAGATCCTCGTCCAGGCAGACCACCGCCGTGCTCAGACCATCGAGGATCGTGCCCAATTTTGGGGAAGTTGCACCAAGCGACAACATATGGGATTCAACGCAATGAACACGCCATGGTTGCGCACCATTATAGTGCGCCCCGCTGCCGTGGTGGACGCGAGCCTATCGGCTCACGGTCGGGGGTTTCATGAACACCGTGCGGGTGCCCGTCTGGCCGATCTGGCGGCCGTTCTTGTCGGTGACGACCACCTGAACCGAGTGCGTGCCCCGGAAGACATCGGTCAGTGTCCGGCTGGTGGACGTCGTCGGCGAGCCAACCGGCCTGCCGTCGAGAAAATACTGCAGGCGATGCCCCGCCTTGGTGCGCAACGCCGGTGTCAGGCGCACCGAAACAGTGAGCGTGTGACTGGGATCCCGGATGGTCTCCTCGGACCGCGGCCGAACAAGCGCGACCGTCTCGTATCGCGACGACGCTTCATCCTTCTCGGCGCGCGTCGGGGGCTCGGGCGTGACCGGACTCCGGGCCGCGTCATAGGTCTGAACACCGTCCAGATCCAGTCGCTCGGCGCTGCGCTCGTACTCCGGCGGCGGTTCATCGGTGTAGTGAACGCGACCGCTCTCGTCCACGTAGCGATACACCTCACCAGCCATCCCGGCCGCCGGGACCGCGCACAGAAGAACCAGACTGAGAATTCGCTTGCTCATGCCGCTTGGACCCGATCCGATCCCAGGGATTCCTTGCACCGCATCATACTCACTACGACGCACCCGACAGCCGGTGCATCGGTCGGACCGCATGCCCCGGGCGACAAACGCGCCGACCGCACATGCCTTCCCGCTCTCCCAAATGCACAAGCCCCGACCAGGTCGGGGCTTGCACGCTCCGGCCCCGCCGAAGCAGCGGGGCCGGAACAGGCCGATCAAAGCCGAGGCGGAACATCCCGCCCGGCCCAAAAGACCTGCTTACAGCGAGTAGTACATCGCGAATTCGACCGGATGCGTGGTCATCTTCAGCAGCGTGACTTCCTCGTTCTTCAGTTCGATGTAGGCATCGATGAGGTCGTCGGTGAACACGCCACCAGCGGTGAGGAATGCACGGTCATTGTCCAGCGACTCCAGCGCCTGCTCCAGGCTGTAGGCAACCTGCGGGATCGCGGCTTCCTCTTCCGGCGGCAGATCGTAGAGATCCTTGTCCATCGGGTCGCCCGGATGGATCTTGTTCTGGATGCCGTCCAGACCCGCCATCAGCATCGCCGCAAACGCGAAGTACGGGTTGGCGGTGGAGTCCGGGAAGCGGACTTCAATACGGCGACCCTTCGGGTTGGCGATGTAAGGGATACGGATCGACGCGGACCGGTTGCGGGCCGAGTAGGCCAGCAGGGTCGGCGCCTCGAAGCCCTTGACCAGACGCTTGTAGCTGTTGGTGGAGGCGTTCGCAAAGGCATTGATCGCCTTGGCGTGCTTGATGATGCCACCGATGTAGTAGATCGCCGTTTCGGACAGGCCACCAACACCGTCGCCGGAGAACAGGTTCACGCCGTCCTTGGAGATGGACTGGTGGACATGCATGCCGTTGCCGTTGTCACCGACCAGCGGCTTGGGCATGAACGTCGCGGTCTTGCCGTAGGCGTGCGCCACGTTCTGGATCGCATACTTCAGCGCCAGCACTTCGTCAGCCTTTTTGACCAGCGTGTTGAACTTGACGCCGATTTCGCACTGACCGGCCGTGGCCACCTCGTGGTGATGCACTTCGGTCGGGATGCCCATGTCTTCCAGCGCCAGGCACATGGCCGAACGCAGATCCTGCAGCGAGTCCACCGGCGGGACCGGGAAGTAACCACCCTTGACGCCCGGGCGGTGGCCCATGTTGCCGTCTTCGTAGACCTTGGCCGAGTTCCAGCTGCCTTCCTCGGCGTCGATCGAGTAGAACGCACCCTTCATCTCGGCGCCGAACTTCACGTCGTCGAACACGAAGAATTCGTTTTCCGGGCCGAAGAACGCCGTGTCACCGATACCGGTGGACTTCATGTAGGCCTCGGCGCGCTTGGCCAGGGAGCGCGGGTCGCGCTCGTAACCCTGCATGGTGGACGGCTCAACCACGTCGCAGCGGATGATCAGGGTCGATTCTTCGAAGAACGGATCCATGACCGCGGTTTCGGTGTCGGGCATGAGGATCATGTCCGATTCGTTAATGCCCTTCCATCCGGCGATGGAGGACCCATCGAACATCTTCCCGCCTTCAAGTTCGTCGGCATCCACGGTGTGTGACGGCACCGTGACGTGCTGCTCCTTGCCTCGCGTATCGGCAAAGCGGTAGTCGACAAACTTGACGTCTTCGTCCTTGATCAGCTTGAGAACGTCTTCGGCTTTCATCCACCCTCTCCAACATTTGTATGTGTAGGTACCGGCGCTGAGGGGGTCGCCCCATGATCGCGCCCGGGTTCGAAGAAAAGCAGCATTTATGCCAACGAACGGGGCAATTCCGCGCACAGAACCGAGCCCGCGCCGGTATACTCGCGCGCTCTCGATTGCACTGAATCAAACCCGTCGCATGCAACGGCTGACCTTTCAGGACCTGATCCTACGCCTCCAGAACTACTGGGCAACCCGGGGCTGCGTGATCGTCCAGCCACTGGACATGGAAGTGGGCGCCGGAACGTTTCACTGGGCCACGTTTCTGAGGGCGATTGGCCCCGAACCATGGAACACCGCCTACGTGCAACCGTCGCGTCGCCCCACCGACGGCCGCTACGGTGACAACCCGAATCGCCTCCAGCACTACTACCAGTTCCAGGTGTTGATGAAGCCGTCACCACCCGACTTCCAGCAGCTCTACCTGGATTCCCTGGTCGAGCTGGGCGTTGACCCGCTGGTCCACGACATCCGCTTTGTCGAGGACAACTGGGAGTCGCCGACGCTGGGCGCCTGGGGCCTGGGCTGGGAGGTCTGGCTCAACGGCATGGAAGTCACGCAGTTCACCTACTTCCAGCAATGCGGCGGCATCGAATGCAAGCCCGTGGCGGGCGAGATCACCTACGGCCTCGAACGCCTGGCGATGTACCTGCAGGACGTGGAATCGGTGTACGACCTCGTCTGGGCCGAAACCCCGAACGGCACCGTGACCTATGGCGACGTGTTTCACCAGAACGAGGTGGAACAGTCGACCTACAACTTCGAGCACGCCAACACCGACGCCTTGTTCACCCAGTTCGCCGAGTGCGAGGCCGCCTGCGGCCGGCTGGTCGAGGCCAGGCTCCCGCTGCCGGCCTACGAGCAGATGCTCAAGGCCAGCCACCTGTTCAACCTGCTGGACGCGCGCAAGGCAATCTCGGTCACCGAGCGCCAGAACGTGATCCTGCGCGTGCGCGCCATGGCCCGTGATGTCGCCCGGGTCTACTACGAGGCTCGTGAGGCGCTGGGCTTCCCGATGCTGCAACAAGCCGCCGACGCCGCCTGAACCCGCTGCATACCCCCATGACATCAGATCTGTTGTTTGAACTCGGCTGCGAGGAGCTGCCGCCCGGCCCGCTGCAATCCATGGCCGCCGAACTCGGCCAGCGTCTGAGCGACGGCCTGCGCGAACTCGGCATCGAGCAGGGTGACGCGCGCGTGTTCGCGACACCGCGCCGCCTGGCCGTACTGATCCGCGAAGTCGCCGACCGCCAGCCCGATCGCGATATCGAGCGCCGCGGCCCGTCGACCAAGGCGCCGGACAAGGCCGTCGCCGGCTTCGCCCGCTCCTGTGGCGTCGATGTCGACGCGCTTGAGACCCTCGAAACCGACAAGGGTCCGTACTACGTCTTTCGCGGGCGGGAGACCGGCAAGCCGCTGGGCGAGGTCCTCCCCGCGCTGATCGTCGAGTCGATCCACAAGCTGACGACGCCCAAGCGCATGCGCTGGGGCGACCTGGACGAGAGCTTCCTGCGCCCGGTGCAGTGGATGGTCTGCCTCCACGGCGAGACGGTGATCCCGGTCCAATTGTTCGGCCTCGTCGCCGACCGGACGACCTCGGCGCATCGCTTCCACGCGCCGGAGCCGGTCGCGCTGGCCGCGGCATCCGACTACGAAATCACCCTGTTCGATCATCAGGTCATCGCCTCATTCGAGGAGCGCCGCAAGATCGTGAAGCAGCAGGTGACCCGCACCGCGGAGCGCGCCGGCGGCACCGCGCAACTCGACGCCGACCTGCTGGACGAAGTGACCGCGCTGGTTGAATGGCCGGTGGCGATCTCGGGGGGCATCGACGCACGCTTCATGGCCATGCCGCCGGAAGTGCTGATCACCACCATCGAAAGCCACCAGCGCTACTTTCCGGTCCGCGACGGCGAGGGCACGCTGCTGCCGCAGTTCGTCACCGTCGCCAATGTGGAATCGCTGGACATCAAGCAGGTGATTGCCGGCAACGAGCGCGTGGTGCGACCGCGCCTGGAGGACGCCCTGTTCTTCTGGGAGAAGGACCGCAAGCAACCGCTGGCGGACTATCTGCCGCGCCTGGACAAGGTCACCTTCCAGAAGGGCCTGGGCAGCTACGCCGACAAATCCGACCGGCTGGTCACGCTGTCGGGCCGGCTCGCCGAGTCGCTGGGCACGGACATGAACACCGCCCGCCGCGCGGCCGAACTCGCCAAGGCCGACCTGGTCACCGACATGGTGTTCGAGTTCACCGAGCTCGAGGGCATCATGGGCGGCCACTACGCCCGGGCGGCGGGCGAAACCGATGCGGTCGCGGCGGCCATCGCCGAGCACTACCAGCCGCGAGGCCCGTCGGATGCGATTCCGGCCAGCGCCGGCGGACGGGTTCTGGCGCTTGCGGACAAGCTGGACACGCTAGCCGGCCAGTTCCGGCTCGGCAACCGCCCCACCGGCGACCGCGACCCGCTGGGTCTGCGCCGCGCCGCGCTGGGCGTGCTGCGCATCACCCTGGAAGCCGGGCTGTCGCTGAATCTGCGGGCGGTCTGCCGGGATGCCCTGACCGCGCACGACGACGAAGGCGACAGCGACACGCTCGACGCCCTGCTCGCCTTTTTTCACGATCGCCTCAAGGGCCTGCTGCTCGATCGCGGCATCGGCCCGGATACCTTCGAGGCGGCGTACATGGACCAGGAGTACGAGCCGCTGGACCTGTACGCCCGGGCGAAGGCCGTGCAGGCATTCCGCGACACCGACGCCGCGCAGAGCCTGTCGGCCGCGCACAAGCGCGTGCGCAACATCCTGAAGAAGAACGGCGGCGACGAATCCGCGCCGCAACCGGCCAAGTTCACCGAAGACGCGGAGCGCGCGCTGTTCGAGGCGATGGGACGTGTGGAAACCGACGTCACCGCCGAACTCGAGCGCGCCGACTACACCGCGGCCCTGAACCACCTCGCCTCGTTACAGGGTCCGGTGGATACCTTCTTCGACGAGGTCATGGTCATGGTCAAGGATCCGGCCGCCCAGACTAACCGACTGCGACTACTGACCCATCTGGACACACTGCTGAGCTCCGTCGCGGAGATCGCGGCGCTGTCGATCTGATCCGTTTGACCCGCAGCGTCGGCGACAGGTCGGCGCTACACTGTCGGCCATGAAACTGGTGATCCTCGGCCGCGACGGCGTCATCAACGAACCGGTGGACGGCGGCGTTCGCCGCCCGGCGGACTGGCGCCCCATCCCCGGCAGCCTGGAAGCCGTGGCGCAACTCAATCAGAGCGGTGTGCGCGTCTGCGTCGTCACCCATCAGCCATTGCTCGGCAGCGGCGAGTTGACGCACGACGACTTGTTCGCGATTCATCAACGCATGCAGGACGCCGTGAGCCAGTTCGGTGGCCGCTTCGACGCCATCGCCTTCAATCCGCATTCCGACGCCGAGGACCGCCAGGCGGGCAAGGCTGCGCTGATCCAGGACATCGCCCGACGGATGCAGATCGATGCCGAAACCATCGCGGTGCTGGGCGATGAATGGAACGACGTGCAGGCCGCCCGCTCGGCCGGCACCCGGCCGGTGCTGGTTCGCACCGGTCACGGCGCGGCGACCGAGGCAGAGCATGGTGATGCGCTCAGCGGCGTACGCTGCGTCGAAAGCCTCCACGCATTCGCGCAGAGGATGGCGGGCTAAACCGGCGCTTGCTCCGGCGTCCAGTCGACTCGCGTCAGCGCTGCGGGGCCGGACTGCGCCATGGCGCGCCACAACGCCGCGTAGGTTTGCCCGTCGACCGGGTGTCGCTGCTCCGGAGCAAGATCGGCCAGCGGCTTCAGCACGAACGCGTATTTCAGGATCTCGTCGCGCGGCACATCCACCGCCGGATCATCCGACACGTAATCCCCGTACAGCAGCAAATCGAGGTCCAGCGTTCTCGGGCTGAACTTCGGCCCGCCGCGATCACGGCCGCAGCGATCCTCGATCTCGCGCAGATCGCGCATCACCCCGGCCATCGGTTCGTCAGTCGCCAGGCGAATCACGAAATTCAGAAAATCATCGCCGGCGAACCCGACGGCCGGATTCCGGTACACCGGAGAACAGCTCACCGCCCCGAACCGCTCCCGCAGCAGCCGTACGCCCCGGGCGAGATTCTCTTCCGCGTTCTCGTTGCTCCCGGCACCGATGAACACCTCAGCCATCGGCATAGTCCTCCGGGCGACGCTCGATGATGACGCCGACATCCCGCGAGCCGCGCACCGCGCCCTGCTTGTTCACGGTGACCTTGACGTAGGGCACGGCGAACTCGGTGATGATGATCCGGGCGATGCGGTCGGTCAGCGTCTCCACCAGTTCGAATTTCGCTTCCTCGACAAATCCGATGATGCGTTTCGCCACCGACTTGTAGTCCAGCGTGTGGTCAATGGCATCGGTTTCCGCCGCTCGGCGAATATCGGTGCCCATCTCGAGATCGATCACGACGGTCTGCCGAATCTCGCGCTCCCAGTCGAAGATGCCGATGACGGTCTCGATGCGCAGATCGCGCAGGTAGATCAGGTCCATGGGTGCTCGGTGCGGTGCAAGGAGTGAGAGGTCAGGTGCTGGCCCCGGCGGGCGGCGCCAGTGTATCGAGCGGCCAGCGGGCGCGAGCGGACATCGCGGTCGGACGGGCAATCGCATCGCTGACTCGCAGCGCGCCGGCGTGCGCGATCATCGCGCCGTTGTCGGTGCACAGATTCAACGGTGGCGTGTGCAGTCGTACGCCGGGCAACGCGGACAGGGCCGCACGCAACCTCCGGTTGGCGGCCACACCTCCGGCGATCAGCAAGTCCTGGCAGCCCGCCGCATCCAGCGCCCGGGCGCATTTGGTCGCCAGCGTCTCGACCACCGCCTCCTCGAAGGCGCGTGCGATGTCGGGTCCGGCGTCCGGTTCGTCCTGCGCCAGCAGATAGACCGCGGTCTTGAGCCCGGAAAAGGAGAAGTCCAGACCCGGCTTGTCCAGCATCGGGCGCGGCAGGCGGAACCGGCCCGGATCGCCAGACTCGGCCAGCCTCGCGACGGCTGGGCCACCGGGATAATCCAGGCCGAGCAGCTTGGCGGTCTTGTCGAAGGCCTCGCCGACCGCATCGTCCCGGGTCTGCCCCAGCAGGGTGTAGCGGCCGATGCCGTCGACCCGCACCAGCAGCGTGTGCCCGCCGGAGACCAGCAGCGCGACAAACGGAAAGGCCGGCGCCTCGCCGCTCATCAGCGGCGCGAGCAGGTGGCCTTCCATGTGATGCACCGGCACCACCGGAACGTCCCATGCAGTTGCCAGACCGGTCGCGAACGAGGCACCGACCATCAGCGCCCCGATCAGGCCAGGCCCCGCCGTATAGGCAATGACATCGGTCCGGAGCAGCTCCGCCTGGGCCAACACCTCGTCGACCAGCCCGGACAGTCGCCGGACGTGATCCCGCGAGGCCAGTTCCGGCACCACGCCGCCGTGCTCGGCATGCAGCCTGATCTGGCTGTACAGCGCCTCGCCCAGCAAACCGCGCCGCGTGTCGTAGACAGCCACGCCGGTTTCGTCGCAGGAGGTTTCGATGCCGAGTACGGTGGTCAAGTCGTCAGGTTGGGTGGGGGTTCGAGCAACCGCGAAAGCCTTGAGGGAACGCGGGAAGAGGCCGGATTATCCGTGCTTTGACGGCAATGTAAATTTGTCGTTGAAAATCACGCGCCCCGCCATTAGAATCCGCGTCCCTTTTTGCCAAGCCTCCCAGGATAGGCCACGGAGCTGATCTCAACATGCCTAGCGTTCGCGTCAAAGAAAACGAGCCTTTCGAAGTTGCTCTGCGCCGCTTCAAGCGCACCTGCGAAAAGGCCGGTGTGCTGTCCGACGTGCGCAAGCGTGAGTTCTTCGAGAAGCCCAGCCAGGAACGCAAGCGCAAGAAGGCGGCTGCTGTAAAGCGCCATGCCAAGAAGCTGTCCCGCGAGACGGCGCGCCGGACCCGCCTGTACTAGAGGCGGTATCCAGGCAGCCATTGGCGCCTGACATTGCGTACTCAACTAGCGGCTGCGGCCGCTAGTTTTGTTTTGAAGCCCCCGAACCGAACGAGGAACACCCCATGTCCGCCCTGAAGGAACGCATCACCGCCGACATGAAGACCGCCATGCGCGAGAAGGACAAGGAGCGCCTGACGACCATTCGCATGCTCACCGCCGCGATGAAACAGCGCGAGGTGGACGAACGCATCGAACTGACCGACGACGACGTGATCGCCATCGTCGAGAAGCTGGTCAAGCAGCGCCGCGAGGCCGAAGCGCAGTACCGCGACGGCGACCGCAACGATCTCGCCGACCAGGAAGCCGCCGAAGCCGCCATGCTGGCCGAGTACTTGCCGGAGCAGCTTGGCGACGAGGAACTGGCCGCGCTGATCGACGAGGCCATGGCCAGCACCGGCGCCGAATCCATGCGCGACATGGGCAAGGTCATGGGCTACCTCAAGCCCAAGGTCGCCGGCCGTGCCGACATGTCCGCGCTGTCGGGTCAGATCAAGGCAAAACTGTCCGGTTGAACTAGATGCGTTCCCGCGGGCGGGAGATCAACGTTCCGCGGGAGCGTATAGTGCAACCGGAGTTTCCCCAGGTGGAGGTTGCATGAACCCTGGCACCCAGAACGAAAACGTACCGGAGCCCGAGGACCGCAAGGACGAGACTCCGAAGGAACACGAAGACAAACTGATCGACGAAGCCGGCAGGGAATCCTTCCCGGCCAGCGATCCACCCGCGGTCAGCCCTGGCACGGACGACTGAAACGGACGAGCGAGAATCGCAATATCAGGAACGGAGGTAGCCGCATATGAGGACCATCGGCATCCTAAGTACAGTCATATTGCTTGGCGCATGCTCCTCACTGAGCGGCACCATGACCACATACAATTGCCCCGACTACGATGGGGCTGTGGATTGCCGCTCGCCTTCAGACCGCACTCTTGCTCGCACACTACTCGTCGTCGACGACATCACCCTTGGCGGCATTCGCCCCAAATCAAGCGACGGGGAACCGAAGGTCACCGCCAGTCACTGCTCGAACGTGTGCGGGGCTCCGGTCGTCGAAATTGCATGCGTGGAGCCCACCCTCCCGGCCTGTAGTTGTGGCGACAGCCTGACAGCCTGACAGCCCATTGTTCCAAGGTCTGCACGGCGGAGGTCACGGAGGTGTCCTGCACGCTCCCTGCGCTCCCGGCGTGCGATTGCGAGGCCACGCCTGTCGCCAGTTGCATCGTCCCACCCGAGGTCGCGTCCTCAGAGGATTAGTGACCGCGAACCGCGGCGCGCTAGACTCCCCGTTCGCCCCGAACCGATGAGTCGCCGCCCGTGAGCATTCATACGCATTCCGCAAAGACCATCGACGGTCAGGAGCAGTCGCTCGGCGACTATGCCGGCAAGACGCTGCTGATCGTCAACACCGCCAGCAAGTGCGGGTTCACTCCGCAGTACGAGGGCCTCGAAGCCCTGTACCAGGAGTACAAGGACCGCGATTTCGCCGTGCTGGGCTTTCCCTGCGACCAGTTCGGTCACCAGGAACCCGGTGACGAGAACGAGATCAAGAACTTCTGCTCGCTGACCTATGACGTCAGCTTCCCGATGTTCGCCAAGATCGAGGTGAACGGCCCCAATGCGCATCCGCTTTACCAGAGCCTGAAGACGGCCAGGCCGGGCGTGATGGGCTCCAAGGGGATCAAGTGGAACTTCACCAAGTTTCTGGTCGACCCCAAGGGCGAGGTCGTGAAGCGCTACGCGCCGACCGACAAGCCGGCGTCGCTGCGCAAGGACATCGAAGCCCTGCTCTGATTGCCGGCCGGCTCGCCATGGCCCGAATCCCGCAAAACTTCATCGATGATCTGCTGGCGCGGACGGATATCGTCCAGCTGATCGACGGTCGCGTGTCGCTCAAGCGGCAGGGCAGCGAGTACGCGGCGTGCTGCCCGTTCCACGACGAGAAGTCGCCCAGTTTCACCGTCTCGCCGACCAAGCAGTTCTATCACTGCTTCGGCTGCGGCGCGCACGGCACGGCGATCAGCTTCCTGATGGAGTACGACCGCCTTGAATTCCGTGACGCCGTGGAGGAACTGGCGCGCATGGCCGGCGTCGAGATTCCGCAGGACGCCGCCGATTCCGGGCCGCGGATCGACCCGAAGATCTGGGAAGCGCTGAACACCGCCCAGGGCATCTTCGCCCACTCGCTCCGAGGCTCCGACAAGGCCATCGACTACCTGAAGAGCCGCGGTCTGGACGGCCGTACCGCCAAGCGCTTCGGCATCGGTTACGCGCCGGCGGCGTGGCAAACCGTGGTCGACGCCATCGCCGACACCCGCATCGCCGTGCAGGCCGGCCTGGCGATCCGCAAGGATGACGGCCGGGCCTACGACCGGTTTCGCGATCGCGTGACCTTCCCCATCCGCGACCTGCGCGGCCGGGTGATCGGCTTTGGCGGCCGCGCCTTCGGTGACGAAAAACCCAAGTACCTGAACTCACCGGAAACGCCGGTGTTCCACAAGGGCACCCAGCTCTACGGCCTGTACGAGGCCCGGCAGGCCAGCAAGGAACTGCCGCATCTGCTGGTCGTCGAGGGCTACATGGACGTCGTCGCCCTGTCGCAGTTCGGCATCCACTGCGCGGTAGCCACGCTGGGCACGGCCACGACCACCGACCACATCAACCTGATGTTCCGCTCCACGTCGCGGATCGTGCTGTGCTTCGATGGCGACCGCGCGGGACGCGAGGCCGGCTGGCGTGCCGTCGAGCGGGCATTGCCCGCCATGCGCGACGGTCGCGAAATCCGCCTGCTGTTCCTGCCCGACGGCGAGGACCCGGACACGCTGGTGCGCAAGGAAGGCGCCGACGCCTTCAACGCACGTGTCGCCGGTGCCGAACCCCTGTCCAGCTTCCTGCTCAACCGGCTGACCGAACAGGTGGACCTGTCCTCCGTCGACGGCCGGGCGCGGCTGGTCGCGCTGGCGAAACCGCATCTCGAAGCGCTGGCGCCCGGCGCGTTTCGCAAGGGACTGGAGCAGCAGGTCTCCGAGATCGTCGGCTTCGATATTCACGACATGACCTCGGCGCCGCCGATGCGCCCTCCTCTTCCCCCACCACCCGAACCGCAATCGGTCGACGAACACGAACCGCCGACGCTCAGCCCGAAAGTCCGGCGCGCCGCCCGCGCCCTGCTGGAGCAGCCGGGACTCGCCGCCGAACTGCCGTCGATCCCCCGCCTGGCCGACGCGCCGGATCAGCAGTTCCTGGAACAGTTGATCCACGCCTTCGCCGCGAAACCATCGCTCACCGCTGCCCAGTACCTGGAACGACTGCGGGGCGAGCCGGATGAGGCGACGCTGGAGGACGTGCTGAACGGCGACGCCGTCCCGGCCGGCTTCGACCCGAAGGCGGACTTCCAGGAGGCGCTCGGGCTGATCACCCAGGACAACGCCCGGCGACGGATTCAGGAGCTCAGCGCACTTTCAGGCACCCGTGAACTGACGCAGGCGGAACGGGACGAACTGCGGGCCGCTTACCAGCGCTGAAACGATTCTTTGCGAACCACCCCTTGAACCGCCGCGAAGGCGCACCATATAGAGGTCCGCGTCAGGGCGCCCAGGCTATGCGACGACGATTCGCAGTGGTGCAACACCACAACCTCGATGCCGATCGGGCCTTGAAAACGTGTAGTGCCACGGCACTGAGTCAATCTGAACCTGCGAGCGCTTGGCCGCAATGTCGCCGACACCCGCGACCGGACGGGATCGATTCGATCCGTCGCCGGTCCAAATGTTTTGAACGGCAGACCTTGCCTCACCTTGCCTAAGCTGGTACCGGCTTAGTAAAATGGCGTGTTCTGCCGGCGTCTCTGCGCCGGCTTCCTACTTTTCAAGACCGTTTCCTATGACCGTCGAGAAGCAATCTCAGCTCAAAGCGTTGATCGCCCGTGGTAAAGAGAAGGGCTATCTGACCTACGCCGAAGTCAACGATCACCTGCCGGACGACATCGTCGATCCGGAGCAGATCGAAGACATCGTCAACATGATCGCCGACATGGGCATCACGGTGCACGAAGAAGCACCGGACGAAGACCAGCTCATGATGGCCGACGCTCCCGTCACCGACGACGAGGACGATGACGACGCCGCCGAGGAAGCCGCCGCCACGCTGGCCGCGCTGGATTCCGAGCTGGGTCGCACCACCGACCCCGTGCGCATGTACATGCGCGAGATGGGCACGGTGGAACTGCTGGACCGCCAGGGCGAAATCCGCATCGCCAAGCGCATCGAGGAAGGCCTGGCCGAAGCGATGTACGCACTGGCCTTCCACCCGGAGACGGTCGCCATCCTGCTGGAGGAATGGCAGAAGGTCGCCGACGGCGAACGCCGCCTGACCGACTTCATGGTTGGTTTCGTCGATCCGGAAACCGGCGATCCGGTCGTGGCCGACGAGCCCGAAGAGGAAACCACCGACTCCGCCGACGACAGCGACGGCGACGATGACGGCGACGCGGATGACGACGACGATGACGACAGCAACGACAAGCCTGTCGACACCGGTCCGGACCCGGAAGAGTGCCGGATCGCGTTCGAGAACCTGCAGGGTTACTTCGACACCGTCGTCAAGCTGCTGGAAACCAAAGGCACCGGGCATCCGGATACCCAGGCCGCGCGCGAAAAGCTGTCGCATGAATTCATGCGCTTCAAGCTCACGCCGCGCACCACCGACCAGTTGACCGGCAATCTGCGCGAGGCCATCGAGAAGATCCGCGCCGCCGAGCGCGAGATTCTGGACATCTGCGTCAACCGCGCCGGCATGCCGCGCAAGACGTTCATCGACAGCTTCCCGGGCAACCTCACCAACGAGGCCTGGGTCGAGAAACTGGTGCGCGCCAAGCGCAAGTACTCCTCCGGCATCAACCAGCACGCCGAAGACCTCGGTCGCATCATGGCCCGCATGGGCCAGATGGAAGTCGACACCATGTTGACCGTCGAGGAAATCCGCGAGATCTACAAGAAGATGTCGCTGGGCGAGGCCAAGGCCCGTCGCGCCAAGAAGGAAATGGTCGAGGCCAACCTGCGCCTGGTGATCTCCATCGCCAAGAAATACACCAACCGCGGCCTGCAGTTCCTGGACC
>NZ_CAXFCL010000023.1:0-7887 GCF_964000955.1 uncultured Abyssibacter sp. | reverse complement strand
GATGGAGGACAGGATGATTTCCTTGGTCAACCACAGTGCGTAAAGCGGTATCCGGTGGGTCAGCCGCAACGGCACCATCTCGTGATCGACGACCGCCATGCGATTGGCGATCCAGAGGACCAATGCGACCGATGCGGCGCCAAAGCCCAGCAGCAGCGCGGTGTAATGGCCGGACAGCACCAGCCAGAACGCGATCAACAATAGGCTCAGACTGGCCAGGTAGCGCATTGCTTGGTCATTCCAGTCGTGTGATCCGGGGCCGCTCCACCTGACACACAGTCCCCTCAGGCAGGCCTGGCCACCGCAATCACGACTTCGAAGTAAGGAGGTCGTTGTTCTCGCGAACCGCTACGGCAAGATACAACACGCAATCCTTGCCCCTCAAGCAATTCGCGCAGTTTCGGTTCGCTAAAGCCTTGATTTACATGGTCGTACGCGCGCGTGGTCGCCGCGTGCTCGTGTGCGCAAAGCGTTGCGACAACAAGCGTGCCGTCGGCGCGCAGTACCCGCGCGGCCTCGCCGATCACCGCGCCGGGATCATGGGCGTAGGTCAGCGCGTGCATGCAGAACACCACGGAGAAGCGCGCGGCTTCGTAGGGCAGCGCATGCATGTCGGCCTGCTCGAAATGGACATTGGCGTGATGCGCGAGACGTCGCCGGCCCGCCTCCACCACGTTGCGACTCAAATCCACGCAGGTGACCGAGCGCGCGTGATTGGCCAGCAACTCGGCCAGTACGCCATCGCCGGAGGCGATATCGAGCACGTCTCCCAGTTCCAGCAGTTCGATCAGGGCGCGTGCCGTGGCTTCCCAGGTGCGGCCGGGCGAATAGTGCAACTCCATCCGGCCGGCCACCGAATCGGCCCAGGACAATGTCGCGTGCCGGCTGCGGATCACCTCGCGGGCGCGTTCCAGATCGGCGCCGATCTGGTCGTCGTCCAGCCGGGACTTCATTGCGCTCCACAACACCCCGGGCAGGCTGTCGCCCACGTCCGGTGAAAAGGAGTAAAGCGTGCTGGCGCCCAGGCGGGAGTCGGTCAGCAGTTGGGCATCACGCAGCTTGCTGATGTGAGACGACACCCGACTCTGCGCCAGACCGGTGACCTGGGTCAGCTCCGCCACCGACAGGGCGTCGCTTTCCAGGACCGCGAGCAGGCGCAGGCGTGTGCCGTCCGCCAGCAGGCGGCAGGCTTGAGTCAGGGCGTCGAGGGAACCGGTTTCCATGGGCTGGCATGAAAAAGCCCGGTCTGGAACCGGGCCTCTTCAAGCTCCGAGGTCGACTCAGGAATCCGGTGTCGACTTGCCGGCCGTGGTCGCTCGCTTGACGCGCGAGGAAGTGCCGGTCGTCGTCTTCTTGGCGGCAGGCTTCGCCGTTGCGGTCGACTTGCTCGCCGTGGTTTTTGCGGTGGTCGTCTTTTTCGCCGGCGCCCGCCTGGTCGTGGTCTTGGCCGTGGTGGATGCGCTGGCCGGTTTCTTCGCGGCCGGCTTCCTGGCGGCGGGTTTCTTCGCCGCCGTCTTCGGCTTGCTGGCCGCGGCGGCGGTCTTTGACGCGGCGGGGGAGGCGGTCTTGGCGGCGGGTTTCTTCGCCGGAGCCTTCTTTGCCGGTGCTTTTTTCGCGGTTGTCGTTGGTTTCTTCGCCGCGGTCGTCGTCTTCCTGGCCGTCGTCGCGGGCTTGGTCACCGTCTTCGTGGTGGCCTCGACCTGCTTGGCGGCGGCATTGACCGCGGACTCGGCGGCACTGCGTGCGGAACTGGTTGCGGCACGAACCTGCTTGGCCGCCGTGCTTGCCTGCTTCTTGGCTTCGGAGAGCTGTTTCTTCGCCGAGCTCTTGCCCTGAAGGTTGGCCGACAGCGCGTCGGTCAGCGCGACCCGTGTTTCCGTGATGATCTGAACGCTGGTCCGTGCGTTGGCGATGATCTGGTCGATGGTGGACTGCAACAGGTCCAGCTGGGCTTGAGCAGTGCTCTTCATGTCGCCCTTTTTGGTGCTGGCCTTGAGGCCGTCGACGATGGACTTGTAGCTTTTCTGCAACTCGTCCAGTTCGTGTTCGGCGAGTCGCTGTATGCCTTCATAGACGATCTTGTTGGCGCTGATCACGGTCTCGATCGCGATGCTGCGCACATCGTCCATCTGGGTCTTCAACTTCGCGAGCTTCTTTTTCGCGGCCATGGTGTCCCCGATCCTTGCGGTTACAGATAAGGTCGCGAGTGTAGGAGCGGGGAAAAAACCTGTCAAAACCGGACAATTCCGTGATCCGGCCCTGTTGCGACGGCCGATCGGGCCCGATGCGACGTCGGGTTGCATACGGGGCGGTACACCGCCCGCCGTGTCGCGGTTTACGCCCCTACAACCCGTCGATATAGTGGCCCGTCCCTCAATCTTGCGGAGGAGTTCGCCAGCATCGTCGGCGATCTCCAGGAATTCTCATATAAATAGGACAAGCCTATGATTTTCCAAGGAAAGTCGATTCAATGCCATGACCTTGGCGACGGCATCGTCGAATTGCGTTTCGACCGGGAAGGCGACGCGATCAACAAGTTCGATGCCGCCACCGTGAAGGAGCTGGGCGAGGCCACGCAGGCCATCGCCGATCACTCCGGGGTCCAGGGCGTGGTCGTGAGCAGCGGCAAGGACGTCTTCATCGTCGGCGCCGACATCACCGAGTTCGGCGAAGCCTTCTCCCGTCCGGAGGAGGAAATCATTCAGTGGTGCGCGGACTCCAACGCCGTGTTCTCCGCGTTCGAAGATCTGCCGGTTCCCACCGTCACCGCCATCAACGGCATCTGCCTGGGCGGTGGCTTCGAGATGGCGCTGTCCTCGGACTACCGCGTCATCTCCTCCAAGGCCGCGGTCGGCCTGCCCGAGGTGAAGCTGGGGCTGTTCCCGGGTTTCGGTGGCACCGTGCGTCTGCCGCGTCTGATCGGTGCCGACAACGCCATCGAGATGATCGCCGGCGGAAGCAACGTCAAGGCGAAGGCCGCGCTGGCCAACGGCGCCGTGGATGCGGTGGTCGAGGCTGACCAGCTGCTGGATTCCGCGAAGTCGCTGTTGTCCCGCTGCATCTCGGGCGAGATCGACTGGAAGGCGCGTCGTACCCAGAAGACCGGGCCGCTGACGCTGGGGCCCATCGATTCGATGATGGTGTTCGAGACCGCCAAGGGCTTTGTTGCCGGCAAGGCCGGCAAGCACTACCCGGCGCCGATGGAGGCAATCAACTGCATTCAGAAGGCGGCGGGCAAGGGCCGTGACGACGCGCTGAAGATCGAGCACAAGGGCTTCGTCAAGGTCGCCAGGTCCACCCAGGCCGCCGCGTTGATCGGCATCTTCATGAACGATCAGTTCCTGAAGAAGAAATCCAAGGGCTGGATCAAGCAGTCCAAGGAGATCAAGCAGGGCGCGGTGCTTGGCGCCGGGATCATGGGTGGCGGCATCGCTTACCAGGCGGCCAGCACCGGTACGCCGATGATCATGAAGGACATCAACAAGGCGGCGCTGGATCTGGGCCTGAACGAGGCATCCAAGCTGCTAGGCAAGCAGGTCGCACGCGGCAAGATGGACGCCGCCGCCATGGCGCACGTGCTGAACAACATCCGCGACACCCTCAACTACGGTGATTTCGGCGAGGTCGACATCATTGTCGAGGCCGTGGTCGAACGCGCGGACATCAAGAAGTCGGTCTACGCCGATGTCGAGAAGTACGCCCGTGAGGACGTGATCATCGCGTCGAACACCTCGTCCATCTCCATCGACGAGCTGGCGTCCGACCTCAAGCGGCCCGAGAACTTCCTCGGCATGCACTTCTTCAACCCGGTGCACCGGATGCCGCTGGTCGAGGTGATCCGCGGCTCCAAGACGTCGGACGAGGCGATCGCGGCGACCGTCGCGCTGGCCACGAAGATGAACAAGACGCCGATCGTGGTGAACAACTGCCCCGGCTTCCTGGTCAATCGCATCCTGTTCCCGTACTTCTTCGGCTTCGAGGGGCTGATCGCGGAAGGCTGCGATTTCCAGCGCATCGACAAGCTGATGGAAGGCTTCGGCTGGCCGATGGGTCCGTCCTACCTGAACGACGTCGTGGGCATGGACACCAGTCAGCATGTCGGTCATGTGCTGGCGGCGGGCTATCCCGATCGCATGAGCCCGAAGGAAGGCCAGAAGTCCTCGCTGGATCTGATGGTCGAGGCCGGCCGTCTGGGCCAGAAGAGCGGCTCCGGCTACTACAAGTACGAGCAGGACCGGAAGGGCAAGCCGAAGAAGGTCAAGGATCCGGAGGCCTACGAGATCATCAAGCCGGCCGTGCTGGAAACGCGGGAGCACACCGACGAGGAAATCGTCGAGCGTCACATGCTGCCGATGATCATCGAGACGGCGCGCTGCCTGGAGCAGGGCATTGTCGATACCGCCCCCGAGGCCGACATGGGCCTGATCATGGGTATCGGCTTCCCGCCGTTCCGCGGTGGTGCGCTGAAGTACGCTGACACGCTGGGCCTCGACAATGTGGTCAAGGCCTGCGAGAAGTATGCGTATCTGGGCAAGCTGTACGAGCCGACCGAGCGCATGAAGGAAATGGCCGCCAAGGGCGAGAGCTACTACGGCTGATGTGTCGTTCCGGAACGGGGGCGCGAGTCACCCGTTCCGGTCCGATCCGCATCGACTCAAGAATTTCATTATTGGAGAAACGTTATGACCGAAGTCGTCATTGTCGACGCCGTCCGCACCGCGATGGGCCGGTCCAGGAACGGTCAGTTCCGCAACGTTCGCGCCGAAGAGCTTTCGGCTGAACTCATCAAGGCAATCCTCGAGCGCAACGAGGCGGTCAAGCCCGCCGAGATCGACGACGTGATCTGGGGCTGTGTGCAGCAGACCCTGGAGCAGGGCTTCAATATCGCCCGCAATGCGTCGCTGCTCGCCGGGCTGCCGCACACGGTGCCGGGGCAGACCGTCAACCGCCTCTGTGGCTCTTCGATGTCCGCCATCCATATCGCCGCTAGCAACGTGCTGGCCGGGCAGGGTGATCTCTACCTTTGCGGCGGCGTCGAGCACATGGGGCATGTGCCGATGACGCACGGCGTGGATTTCAGTCCGGCGATCTCGCTGCAAACCGCCAAGGCCGCCGGCATGATGGGCCTGACCGCGGAGCTGCTGGGCAAGATCAACGGCATTTCCCGCGAAGACCAGGACCAGTTCGCGCTGACCTCGCATCAGCGTGCGATCGCGGCCCAGGCATCGGGTGTCAATGCCGATCAGGTCGTACCCATTCGGGCGCATGATCCGGCCGGCAACCTGTTCATGACCACCAACGACGAAGTTGCCCGGGCCGATGCGAGCCTGGAGGGCCTGGGCGGTCTGCGTCCGGCCTTCGATCCGCGTGGCACCGTCACCGCCGGCAACAGCTCGGCGCTGTCCGATGGTGCGTCCTGCGTGATGGTCATGTCCGCCGAGAAGGCCAAGGCGCTGGGCCTCAAGCCCATGGTCAAGATTCTGGGCATGGGCTGGGCCGGTTGTGACCCGTCGATCATGGGACGCGGGCCGGTTCCGGCAACCCAGCAGGCGCTGAAGAAGGCCGGCGTGGACCTGAGCGACATCGGTTACTTCGAGCTCAACGAAGCCTTTGCCGCGCAGAGTCTGGCCGTGCTCAAGGAACTGAAGCTGCTGGACAAGCAGGACGTGATCAACGTCCGCGGTGGCGCGATCGCGCTGGGGCATCCCCTGGGCTGCTCGGGCAGCCGCATCACTGGCAACCTTGCTCACATCATGCAGGAGAAGGATGCCGAGCTGGGCCTGGCGACGATGTGCATCGGCCTGGGTCAGGGTGTGGCGACGATTCTGGAGCGCGTGCACTGACGCGGGGTTCCACAACGTCTGGAGGAAAGCCCGCCGCGTGCGGGCTTTCTTTTGCGCGGTCGTGGGGACTTGTGTCCTAATCCGCGGATAGCCTCATCAGGAGCGTTTCATGAATCCGTCCGTATCCCCGTCCTCGCCCGGTGGCGTCGCGCGTGTCCTGCTCCCCACCGTTGCGCTGTTGCTGGTGCCGCTGCTGGCCATGCAGGTGACCGACGAGGTGGCCTGGGGGCTGATGGACTTTGTTGCCGCCGCTGGCCTGCTGCTCGGTGCGGGCTTCACCTACCAGTTTGTTGCGCGGCGCGTGTCCGGTCCGGGTGCGAGGCGGGTGGTCGGCACCGTCGTTCTGCTGGCGCTGGTGACCGTCTGGGTCAACCTGGCGATCTGAATCGCTGGCGACAACGGCATAAAAAGACCGCCGACGATGCGGCGGTCAAAGTCCCTTGGGGGGCTCGGGGAGGGAGGGGTCGCTACTCGGCGTAGACGTCTTCCAGCATGCCGGGCAGCCGGTGAAACTCGACGATACTGACGCGACGGTCGCGGTCGGTGTCGAGCACACCGAAATGCAGGTGTACGGTACGGCTCGCGGCGGTTTCATCGCCGGTCAGGTAGCCGTCACGGTTGGCGTCCAGCGCCTCGAAGGCGCGGCGCGGATTGTCCTGAAGATTGGCCATATGCAGCGGTGAACGCATCGCGTCGCCCGAGCTGCTGGCGCCGGCCAGGCTGGCCGACAGGGCGCCGGCGAATGCCAGCATCGGCAGCATCATTCCCGTCGCCAGGAACAGGCCGGGCAGGTGACGTTGAAGTGCAGATTGTTCTTCCATGTCTGCCAACCTCCATGCGCTGACCGGGTGGCCAACGTCCTGAAAATAAAAGGCCGTCCCTGGCCCTCGGGTTGTGCGGGTGCTTATCCGACGCCGGTCGGATCAGCGCCCACGTGGTGACGCGACCGAAATCGCTGCACCGGACCGGGCATCCTTGCCCGGCGGCCCGCATCCCAGCTCCATGTCTGGAACGCGGCCTTAAACGTTGCTTGCTGTTATCAGGAGCAAGCCGTGTGCCAAAAAAATACGAAAGGAAATCAGTAAGTTGCGTGGCCGGATTGTCGCCTTCAGGAGACGGCCATGCGGCAACTTGGAATTCCAAGTTGCGGTGCAACAAGGACTTAGCCGTGCGAGGCGCTGTCGTCGAATGGCAACAGCGGCGTGGCGCGTGTCGCTGTTCCCAGTCACCGATCGCGCTGCCATGGGATCAGGCCGCCGGCCGCCAGCACGTCGATTTGTCGACCGGACAGGCGGTGGGCGAGTTCCAGGGTCCGATCCCCGTCTTCCACCTCCGCAGTGACCCGCGAGCCGGCGCGTAGCTGGTCGTTCCAGTCGCCGATGACCAGAACCGAGCCGGCGCTCAGCGCGCTCGCGTCGTCCGGGTTCCGGAACGTCAGTGGCAGCACGCCGAAGTTCACCAGGTTCTGCCAGTGAATTCGCGCGAAGCTCTCGGCGACGACGACGCGCAGGCCCAGATGGCGCGGAGCCAGCGCAGCGTGCTCGCGACTGGAACCCTGACCGTAGTTGCGGCCGCCGACAATGGCGTGATCGCCCAGTTTCCGGGCCCGGGACACATAGTCCGGATCCACCGCTTCGTAGACGAATTCGGCGATGCGCGGGATGTTGCTGCGGTAGGGCAGCACGCGCGCCCCCGCCGGCATGATCTCGTCGGTGGAGATGTCGTCGCCCACGCAAAGCCCGACCGGCAGTCGGATCTGATTGTCCAGCGGTTCCAGATCGGGCAGGGATTCGACGTTTGGCCCCTTGTCCAGGTCGATGTCGCGGGCGATTGATCTGGGCAGCGGGGCGATCAGGTTGTCCGCGTTGATGATCGGGCTCGCCGGCTCCCGGATTTGCGGAGCACCGCGCTCCAGCGTTCGGGGGTCGGTGATCTCGCCGTGCAGCGCGCTGGCGGCCGCGGTCTCCGGGCTGCAAAGCCAGACCCGGTCCTCCCGCGTACCGGAACGCCCGGGGAAGTTGCGGGGTGTGGTGCGCAGGCTGTT
>NZ_CAXFCL010000022.1:0-3508 GCF_964000955.1 uncultured Abyssibacter sp. | reverse complement strand
GCTTCGTCCACCCAGCTGAGCCCCTGCATGGTGCCGGGCTCCACACCCACGCCGATACCCATGCCCGTCTTGCTCACCCAGACGTGACGGGCTTCCAGATAGGTTTCGAGCGAGAACTGCTCGCGAATCGGGTTGTGGCGGCTGACCATGCAGGCAAAATCGTCGCGCCAGATGGTTTGATGGTGAAAGGACTGAGGCAGCTCGTCGAACCGGTTGATGACCAGATCGACCTTGCCGCTTTCGACGTCCTTGAAGGTCACGTCACTGGGTGTGAGGATGTCCAGCGTGATGCGCGGGGCCAGGCTTCGCATGGCACGCAGCAACGGCGGCAGCAGCGTGCATTCGCTGTAATCGCTGATCGACAGGCGAAATACCCGCTCCGCGCTGGCGGCGTCAAAGCCCTTGTCGGGGTCGACGGCCTTTTCGACCGCCGCCACGATCTCGCGTAACAACGGCTGCAATTGCTCGGCGCGCTCGGTCGGCGTCATGCCGTCCTTGGTGCGGATCAGCAACGGGTCGGCAAACAGATCACGCAGGCGGCGCAGGCCGTTGCTCATGGCCGGCTGGCTGATTCCCAGACTCTCGGCTGCCTGCGTAACGCTGCGCGTGCGCAGCAGCACATCCAGGTACACCAGCAGGTTCAGATCGATGGTCTTGAGGTTCATCGGTGGGCGGGGCGACGAGGCCTAGCAATATTCACGGGAAGAATATTCAGAATACTATCTATTTATTAGAATTATCTAAATATTCTGGCTAGAATACGCGCCGTTTTTCCACGCGCCGGGCCGAATCCGAAGCCGCGCCCGGCCGCATTGTTTCGATCAACCAATAGGTTCCGACCATGTCAAAGTACACCGACGACATCGCCTCGCTGCAGAGCGTCATCGACGCCAACGGGGCACCCTGGGCCGCCATCGACGCCGAGTCCGCCGCCCGCATGCGCGCGCAGAACAAGTTCAAGACCGGCCTCGAAATCGCCCAGTACACGGCCGACATCATGCGCCGCGACATGGCCGAGTTTGATGCCGACAAGACCAAGTACACCCAGTCGCTGGGTTGCTGGCATGGTTTCGTGGGTCAGCAGAAGCTGATCTCCATCAAGAAGCACTTCGGCACCACCGACAAGAAGTACCTGTACCTGTCGGGCTGGATGGTCGCGGCCCTGCGTTCCGACTTCGGCCCGCTGCCGGACCAGTCGATGCACGAAAAGACGGCCGTGCCGGCACTGATCGAAGAGCTCTACACCTTCCTGCGCCAGGCTGACGCTCGCGAACTGGGCGGCCTGTTCCGCGCCCTGGACGCCGCCCGCGAAGCTGGCGACACCGCCAAGGCCGCCGAGATCCAGAGCCAGATCGACAACCATGAGACGCACGTGGTGCCGATCATCGCCGACATCGACGCCGGCTTCGGTAACGCGGAAGCGACCTACCTGCTGGCCAAGAAGATGATCGAAGCCGGTGCCTGTGCGCTGCAGATCGAAAACCAGGTGGCCGACGAGAAGCAGTGTGGCCACCAGGACGGCAAGGTCACCGTGCCGCACGCCGATTTCCACGGCAAGCTGCGCGCAGTGCGCTACGCGTTCCTCGAGCTGGGCATCGACAACGGCATCATCGTCGCCCGTACCGACTCCGAAGGCGCTGGCCTGACCAAGGAAATTGCCGTGGTCAACGAGCCGGGTGACGGTGGCGACATCTACAACAGCTACCTGGATGTCGAGGAAGTGGCTCCGGAAGACACCAAGCCGGGCGACGTGCTGATCAGCCGCGACGGCAAGCTGGTGCGGCCGAAGCGTCTTCCGTCCGGCCTGTACCAGTTCCGCTCGGGCACCGGTCAGGAGCGCTGCGTGTTCGACTGCATCGAGGCCATCAAGGCCGGCGCCGACCTGCTGTGGATCGAAACCGCCACGCCGAACGTTAAGGACATCGCCGCCATGATGAACGGCGTGCGCAAGGAAATTCCGGACGCCAAGCTGGTGTACAACAACAGCCCGTCGTTCAACTGGACGCTGAACTTCCGCCAGCAGGCCTACGACCGCTGGGTTGAAGCTGGCAAGGACGTGAGCGAGTACAATCGCGCCGACCTGATGAACGCCAAGTACGACGACAGCGAACTGGCGGCTGATGCCGACGACAAGGTGCGCAGCTTCCAGGCCGATGCCTCGCGTGAAGCGAACATCTTCCACCACCTGATCACGCTGCCGACCTACCACACCGTGGCACTGTCGACCGACAACCTGGCCAAGGAATACTTTGCCGACCAGGGCATGCTCGGCTACGTGGCCGGCGTGCAGCGCAAGGAAATCCGTCAGGGTATCGCCTGCGTGAAGCACCAGAACATGGCCGGTTCCGACATCGGCGACGATCACAAGGAATACTTTGCCGGTGATCGCGCGCTGAAGGCCGGTGGTGAGAAGAACACGTCCAACCAGTTCTGATCCAACCATGACTGGCAGCGCCTTGGCGGCTGATTCGCCAAGGCGCTGGGACGAACAAAGGCGGTATCCGGTCTCACGGTGCCGCCTTTTTTGTTGTTGTGAGGACCAGCATCAGCCCGTCCTCAACAGAACGCGGAGTGCAGCAATGCTGGAAGCACCAGAGCATCTGAAAGACGCCAAACACCTTCTGAGCGAACAGGGCTTCGCCACCAGCAACACCTGGTACCACGGCACCTCGTCAGCGCTGGTCGAATCCATCCTCCAGCACGGACTGAAGCGCTCCGGCGATCAGGCGCTGAACGACGCAGCCAAGAAGACGATGGCGACAATCGGCAATGCGTTCGAGGCCACCGTCGAGCCCGTCTACCTGACACCGAGCAAGGAGCTGGCCTACTACTGGGCCCAACAGACCGTGCGCGAGCGCACCGTGCGTATTGGCGATGCTAACGAGCCCGTCATCATCAAGGTCACGCTTCCCGACGAGTTCAACACCAAGGTCAAACCGGATGTCGGCGCCGCCACGCTACTGATGATCGAAGCAGGTGAGCGCTACATGGCATACCTGGCGGGCATTTATCAGGCCTGCGGCTACGCCGTTCCCGACATCGACCTGAAAAGCGCCAATCGCATGGCGTATCAGCGAACACTGGGCATGGTTTATTACGACGCCGATATCGAGGCGGCGCTGCTTGAACTGGTCACTCAGTGATTCATTGGCATGCCAGCCAGACGCTGGAGCCAGCTCGTTCGACGATATCAGCGGCGGCACTTTGCCCCGTCGCTTTGCCGATCGGTTCACTGGACGTCATCAAACTGCTCTGCATGCTCTGATCCGTTCCGGAACATGAAAATCCGGGGGATGAGTGTTTTCTAGCCATCCAATGGACTACGAACACCGTGGCCGCCGCGCTTGAGCACATGGGTATAAACCTGCGTGGTTTTCAGATCCTTATGACCTAGGGAAGCACTGATTGATTCACGCCGCCAAGTTGCCGCCAGAAAACAGGCCAGGCAAGGCGCGAGGAGCGAAGTTTGGTCATTCCAAATGAACGACGAGCAACGCCGCATGGCCTG
>NZ_CAXFCL010000021.1:0-2843 GCF_964000955.1 uncultured Abyssibacter sp. | reverse complement strand
GCGCTTGCACGGCGGGCGAGCGTGGCGCGATCGGATAGCGGATCGATGCCGACCCCTTCACGGAAGGCTGCCCGCCAGTCCAGTGTGGCGAACCCGTCCGCCCCGGACGATGCAAGCCGCACGATGGTGGCGACCTCGTCCATCAGGGACCGCATGCTCCAGCCCGGGCGATACCACTCCAGCATCGTGAACTCGGGCTGGTGCAGCCGGCCGATCTCACCGTGGCGGTAGACCTTGCCCAGCTGGTAGATCGGGCGCCGGTGCTCGGCGAGCAGGCACTTCATCAGCGCCTCGGGCGAAGACTGCAGGAACGCCGGATCGGCGTCACCGACGGTAGCTGTCGCGGGAATCAGCGGGTCGGATGCGCAGGTCGCGCGCAGCAGCGGCGTATCGACCTCGAGAACACCCTGCTCCGCGAAGTATGCGCGGATCGTCGCGAGCAACGTCGCGCGACGCGACAGCCGCTCCCAGCTCAGTCCGGAGCGGCCATGATCTCGCATCGAGCTATTCTTTGACGCGGGAGACGTACTCCGCCGTGCGGGTGTCGACCTTCAGCAGTTCGCCCTCTTCGACGAACAGCGGGACGCGTACCACGGCGCCGGTTTCCAGCGTGGCCGGCTTGCCGCCGCCACCGGAGGTGTCTCCGCGAACGCCAGGATCGGTCTCGGTCACCTTGAGCTCGACGAAGTTCGGCGGCTCGACGGAAATCGGTGCTCCGTTCCAGAGCATCAACTTGCAGATGTCCTGCTCCTTGAGCCAGACCTTGTTGTCACCCACCGCGACTTCGTCCGCGGAATACTGCTCGAAGCTGCTGGGCTCCATGAAGTGCCAGAACTCACCGTCGTAGTAGAGGTACTGCAGTTCCAGCTCCATGACATCGGCGCCCTCGACCGAATCACCGGACTTGAAGGTCTTTTCAACCACCTTGCCGTTCTTGAGGTTGCGAACACGAACGCGGTTGAAGGCCTGGCCCTTGCCGGGCTTGACGAATTCGTTTTCAACGATGGTGTAGGGGTCACCGTCCAGGAGGATCTTCAGGCCGCTCTTGAACTGGTTGGTGGCGTAGGTCGTCATAGGGTCTCGCTCGCGCTGCGCCGCGACCGACGCGGCACCGATAGAATAAACGGGATATGGAAGCGCGCATGATACAGCCTGAACCGTCACCGACCGAGCCCCCGGAAGTCCTGCGCTCGCCGCGCGAGCTGCTGGCCGATCGTGGCATTGCCGAAGCGGCACTGGATTTCCGCGTGGATCACAGTCCGGATTTCCCCTTTCGCCTTCCGCGCGCTCTGGCCGCGCTGATCCGTCACGGTGACCCCCGGGACCCGATCCTGCGCCAGGTACTGCCCAGCCTGGAGGAACGCGAGGCGGACCCGTGGACATCCACCGACCCGCTGGCCGAGTCCCGTTTCGCATCACCCGGCGGCATCATCCGCAAGTATCCCGGCCGGGCGCTGCTCGTCACCACCGGCGCCTGCGCCATCCACTGCCGCTACTGCTTCCGCCGGCATACCGATTACGGCGCCACCGGCATGGGCCGCCAGCTGCACCAGGCCATCGAGACCCTGGGCGCCGATTCGACGATTCGCGAGGTCATTCTGTCCGGTGGCGACCCGCTGGCGCTTAGCGACCATCGGCTGATCGAGTTGATCCACGGCCTGGAGGGCATCGGACACCTGGACACGCTGCGGCTGCACTCCCGCACGGCCACGGTTGATCCCGGCCAGCTAAGCGATGCGCTGATCCGGGTGCTGGGCGCGAGCAGACTGCATGTCGTGCTGGTGACTCACGTCAATCACGCCCGCGAAATCGGTGATCTGGCCACCGCCCGCCTGGCCGCACTGCGACGCGCCGGCGTCACCCTGCTGAACCAGTCCGTGCTGCTGCGGGGCGTCAACGACGACAGTCAGACGCTCGCCGCGCTGTCCCGGACGTTGTTCGAAATCGGGGTGTTACCCTACTACCTTCACGCACTGGACCCGGTGGCCGGTGCCGCCCATTTCCGCGTTTCCGACACCCGCGCATTGCACATCATGCAAGAGCTACGAGACTGTCTGCCCGGCTATCTGGTCCCGCGCTTCGTCCGCGAAGTCCCCGGCGACGCGTCCAAACGCCCGGTGGCCTCCGTGCAGGCCGCTCATGGAGTTAACACGCCGTGACCCGGCCGCAGCAGAGAACCCAGCTCATCGTCGCGTCGCGGACCGAGAATCTGGCCAACGCGATCCAGAACGAACTGCGGAGTTCCGGCATCCAGACGCAGGTGCACTGGCCCTCCGCCGGTGACGAGTTCGGCTCGATGCTGGCCAGCCTGACACCGGAGATGGTGCTCTGCGAGGAACGCCTCAAGGATCCCGCCGTGGAGGACGTGATCCGGGCGGTCCGGGATTTCGACCCCGATCTTCCGGTGCTGGTCATGGGCGACCATGTCACGCTGATGCGGACCGTCGGTGCACTCGACCTCGGCGCACGGGATTTCGTCTCGTCCCAGGACATGCGCCATCTGACGCTGGTCGTGCGCCGCGAGCTGGAATGCTACGAGGACCGGCGCCGCATGCATGCGCTGTTCAAGCGAACGCAGGAGCTGGAAACCCGCGCGCGCAGCCTGCTCAAGGAAACCGGCGATGCGGTCCTGCATGTCGTCGAGGGTGTCATCACCGAAATCAACCCGGCCTTCCTCGGCTTGCTGGGCCGCACGACCGGTGACGAGGCGCTGATCGGCCAGCCGATTCTCGACGTGGCCGCACCGGACGATCAGCCGTCGCTCAAGACCGTACTCAAGCGCGCGCGCAAGTCGCCAAATGCGGAGATCGAGACCGAGATCCGCCTGCTCGACCGGGACGGCG